>NZ_JBFPJR010000005.1:0-165849 GCF_040838215.1 Nocardioides eburneus
GGCTGTCGGGGAGGCGTCGCCTAGTCAGGTCTATGGCGCCCGCCTGCTAAGCGGGTTTGGGGCTGTCACCGGCCGAAAAGACGGCGGAGGAGGCCGCCGGACTTCGGATGGCCCGAGCACCACTGGTCGGCGGGGACGGACGCCTTCACCGCGGCGACGTGCTGGCCGCAGCCGGCCCAGGTGGTCTTCTGGCAGGTCTTGCAGCGGACGGGGCGACACATGTCGGTGGGTCCTTCCGGATCAGGCCGGCTGCTGGCCGGCGTCGAGGGCGTCCGCGAACTCGCAGAACGCGTCGTAGGCGCGGGCACCGTGGATGGTGGCGGGCCCGCCGTGCATCAGGAACGCGACACCGATGGCCTCGGCGGCCTCCTGGCGCGTCGCGCCTGCGCGTGCGGCGGCCTGGCCGTGGGAGGCGATGCAGCCGTCGCAGCCCTCCGCGACACCGACCGCCAGCGCAATGAGCTCCTTGGTCCGAGCGTCGAGCGCGCCGTCGGCGAAGACAGCCTGGGAGAGCTCGCCGAAGCCGCGGTAGACGTCCGGGATGGCGTGCCGGAGATTGCGGTGGAGCGGAGCCAGATCGCGCAGCACGGCCTTGCCGTGACCAGCGTGGGTCGTGTCGGTCATGTCGGTTCCTTTCATGACGGCCATATAACCCTCCGGGGGGATAACCGCGACGCTAGCATAACCCCCAGGGGGGATATAGGATCGAGACGTTGAAAGGACCACGATGACCGGCTTCACCCTGCGCTCCACCGTTTCCCTCCCGTACGGCGCCACCCTCACCCGGGTCCGTGCCCTGCTCGCCGACGCGGGCTTCGGCGTACTGACCGAGATCGACCTGCAAGCGACGCTGCGTGCGAAGCTCGGCGTCGAGATCCCGCCTCAGGTCATCCTGGGGGCCTGCCGTCCGCAGCTGGCCCACCAGGCGCTCGAGGCGGACTCGCGGGTGGCTACCCTGCTTCCGTGCAACGTCGTCGTCGCGGCGGACGGCGAACGGACCCGCGTGGAGGTCTTCGATCCCGCCGTTATGACCGCGTTCAGTGAGGCTCCCGGGCTGGCGGCCGTGGCCGGTGAGGCGCGTGAGCGTCTCTCGGTCATGATGGGGGCCCTGACCGACGACAGGGAGGATCCCGATGCGGCTCGAGCCTGACGAGACCAAGGCGATCATCACGCGTCTCAAGCGTGCCAACGGCCACCTCGCCTCGGTGATCCGGATGCTCGAGGAGGGCTCCGAGTGCGAGGACGCGCTCACCCAGCTCGCGGCGGTCAACAAGGCGATCAGCCGCGGCGGCTATGCCCTCGTCGCGACCGGGCTGGAGCGCTGTCTCGCCGAGGGCGGACGAGACAGCGTCGACGCCAAGAAGATGGAGAAGCTCTTCCTCTCCCTCGCGTGAGGACCGTCTGCCCGAGTCGGCGTGCATGGAGGCCGACTCGGGCAGCCACGGCGGCGCCGACTCGGCCAACCATTCAGACCGCCTCGGGGCCGGCCTCACGCAGCGCCGGCGCCTGGAGCATGGCGCCGCCGTCGACGGTGTGGACGCCACCGGTCATGAAGCTGCCGGCGTCGGAGGCGAGGAGTAGGGCCAGGCCCTGGATCTCGGCCGGGTCGCCCATACGGCCCAGCGGGACCATCGAGCTCCACCGCGCCACGACCGCCGGGTCGGCCGGTCCCTCGCCGCCGATGTTGGTCTGGAAGGGCCCGGGCGCGATGGCGTTGACCCGGACGCCCCAGCGCGCCAGGTCGAGCGCGGCCTGCCGGGTCAGGTTGACGACGCCCGCCTTGGCGACGACGTAGGAGTACGGCACGAGCGGGTCGGCCCGCAGGCCGGCGGTCGACGCGGTGAGGACGATGCTGCCGCGGCGACGCGGCTTCATGTGACGCGCCGCGGCCCGGACGGTGCGCAGGACGCCGTACAGGTTGACGTCGACGAGCGTCTCCCAGTCGTCGAGGTCGAAGGTGTCCAGCGAGCCCTCCGGCACCCCGGGACCGGCGCCGCGCCCGATCCCGGCGTTGGCGAAGACCACGTCGAGCGCGTCGCGCCGGGCGACGACGTCGTCGACGAGGGCGTCGACCGCCGCCGTGTCGCGTACGTCGAGCACGGCCGTCTCCACGGAGTCGGAGCCGAGCTCGGCCGCGAGCTTCGCGAGCCGGTCCCCGGAGACGTCGGCCACGACGACGTACGCCCCGGCGGCGACCAGCGCCTCGACGACCGCCCGGCCGAGGCCGGAGCCGCCGCCGGTGACGAGCGCCGTCCGCCCGGTGAGGTCGAAGAGCGGACCGACGCCGCCTGCGGCCATCAGCGGTTCCGCCGGATCTGACGCGACAGGACGACGGCGAGGACGAGCGCGGCGCCGTAGAAGAGCTGCTGCACGTAGTTCTGCGCGCCGAGGATCTGCAGACCCGTCGTGCCGGTGGCGAGGAAGTAGACCGCGAGCCCGGTCCCAAGGGCGTTGAAGCGCCCGGGCTTGATGCTGGTGGCGCCGAGGAACACCGCGGCGTACGCCGGCAGCAGGTAGGGTCCGCTCGCGGTCGGGTCCGCCGAGCCGGTGGTGCCGAGGAAGAGCAGCCCGGCGAGGCCGGCGATGAAGCCGCCGAGCACGAACCCGCCGAAGCGGATCCGGGAGACCCGGATGCCGGAGAGACGGGCGACGTCGCGGGACTGGCCGACGAAGAGCGCCCGCAGGCCGAGCGGGTGGTAGGTGGTCATCCACCAGATGATCATCATGATGATGACGCCGTACCAGAACTCGAACGGCACGTCGAAGAGCTTCGCGGTGAACGTCCACCGGGTCAGGTCGTCGTCGATGCCGACGATCGTCTTCGACCCGGCGACGTAGTAGATCAGGCCGGTCAGCACCGTCCCCATGCCCAGTGTCGTGATCAGCGGGTTGGTGTCGCAGGTGACGACGAAGAAGCCGTTCACGATCCCGGCCAGGACGGCGACCGCGACGCCGATGAGCGCCGCGAGCCAGATGTTCATCCCCGACTCGGTGTTGAGGTTGCCGACCACGACCGCGGTGAGACCCATGACCCCGCCGAGGGAGAGGTCGAAGTCGCCGGTGATCGACGGCATGAGCGCCGCCAGCGCGAGGACGAACAGCACGGCCTGGGAGCCGAGGATGTTCGACACGTTGGACCAGCTCGCGAACTGCGCGGGCTTCAGCACCGAGAAGACCACGATGATCGCGATGAACACGACGGGGAGGGCGAGCCGCTCGGCGATGATGCCGAAGCCGTGCTCCTCCTGGACCTGCCGCGGTCCGCTCCCGCCGGGCTTCGGCGACGGCGTCTTCGCCGTGGTGGGCGCCGCTTTCGTTGACGACATCCTCGGGGTTCCCTTCGTCCGGGTCTGGGGTGGCCGACGACGGCCGGATTCCTCAGGTGCGTCAGGCGCCTGGCACCTCGGCCAGGACGGACGCCGCATTGGTGGAGTACTGGTAGACCGCCGTGCTGATGCGGTCCTCGGTGACCTCGTCACCGCTGAGCTCGGTGCGCAGCCGACCGTCGGCCATGACGAGCACCCGGTCGCAGACGGAGGCCAGCTCCTCGAAGTCGCTCGAGACCCACAGCGTGGCCATGCCGTCGTCCGTCGCGGCCCGCACGTGGCGATAGATCGACGCACGCGCGGCGACGTCGACGCCCTGGGTGGGCTCGTGGAGGAGCAGCAGGTGCGGCTCGATCTCCATCCACTTCGCGAGGACGACCTTCTGCTGGTTGCCGCCGCTGAGCCGGCCCAGGAGGGCGGAGGGGTTGCGCGGGCGGACGTCGTACTTCTCCAGGAGCTCGACGATCCGCGCGCGCACCTTCTTGAACTGCACTCCGCCGAGCCGGGTGAACTTCTCGTTGACCAGGATCGTGGCGTTCTCGCCGACGGTGAGCGAGGCCGCGATGCCGTCGCGGCGCCGGTCGGCCGGGACGAGCGCGATGCGGTGGCGCACCGCCTCGCCGGCGTCGAGGCGCGGCAGCCTGAGCCGGTGCCCGTCGACCGTCAGCGTCCCGGCGGTCGAGCGGTGGGCGCCGAAGCAGAGGTACGGCAGCTCCTCGGCGCCCGAGCCGAGCAACCCGGCCACGCCGACGATCTCGCCGCCGTGCAGGGTCAGGTCCGCCTCCTCGACACGCCCGCCGGCCAGGCCCGAGACCTCCGCCACGACGGGTAGGTCCGCGGTGGTCGCGCCGTCCTCGCGGCGGTACGTCGCCCCGACGAGCCCGGTCGCCTTGCCGACGATCATCTCGATGAGCTGCTCGTCCGTGACGGCATCGATCTGCGCCTCACCGGCGAGGACGCCGTCGTGGAGCACGATGGCGCGGTCGCAGAGCCGGCGTACGGCGTCGAGGTCGTGCGAGATGAAGACCACGCTCGCCCCGTCGCGCACGATCGTGCGCACGAGGTCGAAGAGGAACTCGACCTCGCTCTCGGGGAGGAAGACGGTCGGCTCGTCGAGGAAGAGGATCGACTGCGTCACCCGACCGCTCTCGCGGTAGCGGCGCAGCTCCTCCGCCGCCCGGACGATCGCGACGAGGGCCTGACCGACCGGCGGCAGCTCGTTGATCGGCAGCAGCGGGTCGACGTCGACGCCGTAGTCCTTGAGGAGGGCGCGGACCCGCTTGGTCTCCTTGCGCCAGCTGATCATCCGACGGTCGGAGACGGCGCTGGCGTCGGCGATCATGAGGTTCTCGACGACGGTCAGCGTCCGCGCGAGGCCCAGGTCCTGGTGGACGAAGCTGAGCCCGAGCTCGCGGAACTGGCCGGGGGACAGGGGCAGCGGGACCTCCGTGCCGGAGAGTCGGAGTGTGCCGCCCGGCTCGGGGACGTTGACGCCCGCGAGCACCTTGACGAGCGTCGACTTGCCGCAGCCGTTCTCCCCGAGGAGCGCGACGATCTCGCCCGGATGGACGGTGACGTCGACGCCGTCGAGGGCGTGGAACAGCCCGAACCGCATCGTGATGTTGCGCAGCTCCAGCGCCGGGACCGGCTCGCTGTCCGGGCGCGGGCCCGGGACGGAGAGCTCGGTGTCGAGCTCCGTCCCGGGCGTGTGCTGCTCCGCGTTCAGCTGATCCCCCAGAGCTTCTCGTACCCGTCGATGAAGGAGGTGCCGAAGCCGCCGTTGACGCCGGCGTTCTCCTTGTAGTTGTCGAGGGTGAAGAGTCGCGACGGGTCACCGTCCTTCGAGGCGCCGACCGGCTTGTTGCCGCTGAGCACCCGGAG
This sequence comes from Nocardioides eburneus, assembly GCF_040838215.1. Taxonomy (NCBI): domain Bacteria; kingdom Bacillati; phylum Actinomycetota; class Actinomycetes; order Propionibacteriales; family Nocardioidaceae; genus Nocardioides; species Nocardioides eburneus. The sequence goes on from NZ_JBFPJR010000005.1 coordinate 5,208, forward strand.
GGTCTGGTCGAGCGTGGCGTACGCCCGCCAGAGCTGGGTCGGGCCGACGTCCGCCTTCATCGGGATCGTGGAGCCCATCTCCTTGATGTATTCCGGCGTGCCGCCGTACGCCCCGTAGATGAAGACGTCCTGCTTGCCGGAGGCCTTGATGCCGGCCGAGGCCGGCGGGACCTCGCCGTCGAAGATCGGGATCACGACCTTGATGTCGGGGTCCGCCTGGATCGCCGAGCTCACCGCCGACTGCACCTTCGTCGCCCAGTCCGGGACGGCGATGTTGGAGGTGGTGATCGTGCACTTCGGGCAGTACTTCGCGAACTCCTGCTTCAGCGCCTTGTACATGTCCACGCCGCTCGGCACGTCGTTCGAGGTGATCACGAAGGCGTGGAACGGCTCCTTGCGGTTGTCGAGGATCGCCTTGTCGACCGACCAGCGCATCGCCTGCATGTTGGGCACGTTGGTCTGTGCGGTCACGAGCGGGTCGAACGCGTCGCCCTTCTCGCTGTCGGTCAGCCCGGAGTCGATCACGGCGAGGCCGGCCTTCTTCGCGGCCTGGAGTTGCGGCCCGATCAGGTTCGGGTCGATGCCGCAGATCATCACGATCGCGTCGTAGTGCTGGCTGATCGCCTGCTGGATCCCGGGGATCCACCCGGAGGCGCCGCCGCTGTTGTCGAACACGTGGCCCGTCATGCCGACCTTCGGCGCCAGCTTCTTGACCGACTGGGCGATCTGCTCACAGACCGGCAGCTGGCTGGCGGTCGGGATGATGAACAGCCGCTTGCCCTTGGCCTTGGAGATGTCGAACGCCGGACCCGGGCTCTGGAACTCGGGGACTGCCTGGGCCTTCTTCACGATGGCGGACAGCTCGTCGTACTGCTGCTGGCTGAGGAAGCCGGTGTCACTGCTGTCGAGCTGCTTGTCGTTCGAGCCGCTCGAGCCGGTGGAGACGGCACCGCATCCGGCCAACGTGGTCGCGGCGGCGGTGAGTGCGACCGCGGCGAGGAGCCGCGTCCTTCCCCGAGAGGTTCGGTGTGCACGCAGGATCTTCATCGATCAGCTCCTCGCTGAGGTGAAGTGGAGCGGGGATGAGGCGACCGGACCGTGTGGCCCCGGTCACATCCGATTGTCAACAGTTTTTGCAACGATCTGTCCCGGGGCCTTCCACCCAGTGGGAACGGCCGTACGGCGCCGTCTGTGCCGGACGGACCTGCAGGCGCCGGTCAGCTCGCCTGGTCGTGCACGATGAGGCCGCGGATCAGCCGGCCCTCGTCCAGGTCCTGATAGCCGACGTTGATCTCGTCGAGGACGTAGCGCCGGGTGATGAGCTCGTCGAGCTTGAGCTGACCCTCGCGATAGAGGCGGAGCAGCTTCGGGATGTCGTAGAGCGGGTTGCACTTGCCGAACACATGCCCCTGGATCCGGCGCTGGTAGCCCACCAGGGCGCCGTTCGCGGCGAGCTCCACCTGGTTCTCGCTGGCCCTGCCGACGGAGGTGATCGTGACCTGGCCGTCCTTGCCGACGATCTCCGCGGCCTGCGCGACGACCTCCTTGGTGAGGACGCCGACGGTGCAGATCGCGTGCTCGGCCATCTGGCCCCAGGTCAGCTCGCGGACCGCCTCCTGCGCCTCCGCCGCGGTCGCGAAGGCGTGCGTCGCGCCGAAGGCGAGGGCGTTCTCGCGCTTGAAGGCCACCGGGTCGACGACCGCGACGAAGCGCGCGCCCGCATAGGCGGCGCCCTGGACGGCGTTGGTGCCCACGCCGCCGGCCCCGAAGATCACGACGGTCTGCCCGGCGCAGACGCCGGCGGCGTACACGGAGGTGCCCCAGCCGGTCGGGACACCGCAGCCGACCAGCGCCGCGACGTCGAGAGGGATGTCGTCGTCGAGCTTCACGCAGGAGGCCTGGGAGACGACGGCGCGCTCGGAGAAGGTGCCGAGCACGCAGAAGCCGCCGAGATCCTCGCCATCGTCGCTGTGGAAGCGCAGCGTGCCGTCCGGCAGGAAGCCGGTCTGCATCTGAGCCCCCTGGTCACAGAGGTTCTGTCGGCCGGTCGAGCAGTAGCGACACGTCCCGCAGGCGGGGATGAAGGAGCAGACGACCCGGTCGCCGACGGCGACGCGGGTGACCTGTGGACCGACGGCCTCGACGAAGCCCGACCCCTCGTGGCCGCCGACCATGGGGAGGCGCCCGGTGGCGTCGCCGGTGCGGATGTGCTCATCGGAGTGGCACATCCCGGAGTAGGCGAACCTGATGCGGACCTCTCCGGCCTTCGGCTCGTCCAGCTCGAGCTCGGTGACCTCCCACGGCTTCCCGGGCTCCCGGATGACGGCTGCTCTGGTTCTCACGGCGGACCTCCTGCGATCGCGGTTGCGCTGCGATCTTGTTCAGCCGTCCCCGGCGTTGTCGACGGAGTCTTCGACGGGCCGGAAGGGCTGTTCCCCGGGCCGAACCGGCGCGGCTACGGTCCCGCGATATCGGGCCGTTCTGCGGTCCGCCGACATCCCCACCCGGCGAAGGAGCTGGCATGTCAGTCGATGCAGTCGCCCCCGCGGACGCCGCCGAGGGCGGCACCCGCCTCGATCGCGGCCGCCCCGTGACCACCGACGAGCTCCGGCACCGCGCGGACTGGATCCGGCTGCGGACGATCGAGCTCATCGACCAGGCCGGCCTGGGCCACTACGCGAGCACGTTCTCGTGCGCGGAGGTCTTCGCCGCGCTCTACTACCGCACCCTCCGGATCGACCCGGCGAACCCAGGCTGGGAGGACCGCGACCGGTTCCTGCTCGGCAAGGGCCACGTGGCGACCGGCCTGTGGCCCGTGCTCGCCGACCTCGGCTTCTATCCCGAGGAGTGGCTCGAGCAGTTCGGTCGGATCGGCTCGCCGCTCAACGACCACCCCAACATGCGGCTCGCGCCGGGCATCGACTTCAGCTCGGGGTCGCTCGGCCACAACCTCTCGGTCGGGACCGGCATCGCCCTGGCGGGCCGGCTCTCGGGCCGCGACTACCGCACCTTCGTGCTCACCGGCGACGGTGAACTCCAGGAGGGGCAGGTCTGGGAGGCGGCCATGGCCGCCAGCCACTACGAGCTCGGCAACCTCGTCGCGATCGTCGACGCCAACGGGCTCTCCGGCTCCGGCCCGACCTCGGGGGCGATGAACATCGAGCCCCTGGGGGAGCGGTTCGCCGCCTTCGGCTGGACGGTCCGCGAGATCGACGGCCACGACGTGGACGCGGTCGTCGAGACGCTCGACGGCCTCCCGCCGACCGACGGGACCAAGCCCGTCTGCGTCATCGCCCGCACGCGCAAGGGGCACGGTACGACGCTCACGGAGGAGGCCCCGCAGGCCTGGCACCTCGGGCTGATGGACCCCGCGCAGCGCGACGCCGCGATCGTCGAGATCAAGGAGAGGATGTCATGACCGAGACCCGCACCGAGGGGACCGGCGCCGAAGAGGTCGTCGCCGCGGAGACCGCCGCCGAGCTCAGGGACGCCCCCACGATGGTGGACGTCTTCACCGACGTCGACATCGATACCGAGCTCGCAACCAACCCGGCCGGTGTCGCGATCGTGCAGCTCGCCGAGGACGACCCGCGCGTCGTGACGCTCTCCGCCGACCTGAGCACGACGATCGCGACCTTCCGGGAGCGGTGGCCCGAGCGCTACATCGAGCTGGGCATCGCCGAGACCAACTCGATCTCCATCTCGGCGGGGCTCGCGGCCAGCGGCTTCCTGCCCTACATCTACTCGATGTCGCCGTTCGGCATCCTCAAGACCGCCGAGCAGCTGCGCACCGACGCGGCGTACAACCACCTCCCGGTCCGCCTCGTCGGGCGGCTCACCGGGCTGGCGATGGGCTGGTTCGGCACCAGCCACCACGCGGTCGAGGACGTCTCGATCGCCCGCGCGATCACCGGCATGACCGTCGTCTCGCCGGCCGACAGCCAGTCGACGATCAGCCTCTTCGCGCAGACCAAGGACCACCCCGGGCCGGTCTACCTGCGGATCGCGGAGGGCGCCGAGCCGGTCTACGAGGAGCCGCCGACCTACGAGCGCGGGACGTGGCTCCGCGCCCGGGAGGGCTCCGACGTCTCGATCATCGCGCACGGGCTGGGCGTCGGGATCGCCGTCCGCGCCGCCGCCGAGCTGGAGCAGGACGGCGTGTCCGCCGAGGTGTGGGACGCCGCCTACCTCAAGCCGTACGACGAGCAGGCGATCCTCGAGGCCGCCGGCCGCACCGGGCGGCTGGTGACCGTGGAGGACCACAACGTCGTCGGCGGCCTGGCGAGCATCGTCGCCGAGACGCTGGGCCGGCACGGGGCCGACGGTGTGAGCGCCCGCCTCGCGGCCGTCGCGCTGCCCGACGAGGACCTCGAGGTCGGTGCCCCGGCGGAGCTCTACGACCACTACGGCATCAACGTCGCCGGTGTGGTCGCGAGGGCCAAGGAGCTGGCGGGCCGATGAAGGCGGTCGTCTGCACCGGCACCGCGGACGGCGGGACCAGTGTCGTCGACGTCCCGGACCCGGTGCCGGCCGCCGGCGAGGTGGTCGTGGAGGTCGAGGCGTGCGGCCTGTGCGGCTCCGACGTGCACGCCGTCGAGCACGGCCAGGTCGGCGAGGGGCAGATCCTGGGCCACGAGCTCAGTGGCCGAGTCGTCGAGGTCGCCCGCGACGTCGACGCGGGCCTGGTCGGCACCGCCGTCGCGGTCAACCCGATCGGCGGCTGCGGCCGGTGCGCGGCCTGCGTGCGCGGTCTGCCGTTCCGCTGCAGCACCCCGAACGTCGGCATCACCCGCCCCGGAGCCTTCGCGCAGTACGTCGCGGCGCCCGCCGCCCAACTGGTGCCGGTGCCCGGCGACGTACCCCTCGAGTGGGTCGCCGACGCAGAGCCGCTCGCGGTCGCCCTGGCCGCCGTCGACCTCGCCCGGGTGCGCCCCGGCGACGCCGTCCTGGTGTACGGCGTCGGCCCGATCGGCCTCAACGTGATCGTCGCGCTGCAACTCGCCGGTGTCGAGCGCATCGTCGCCGCCGGCCGCTCGCCCGGCCGTCGTGCCGCCGCGGCGGCGGTGGGTGCGACCGACGTCATCGACACCCGCGAGGTGTCGGTGCGCGAGCACGCCCGGGCCGAGGGGCTGAGCTATGCCGCGGTGCTGGAGTGCTCCGCGGCCCCGTCGGCCGTGCCCGACGCCATGGCCGTCCTCGGCCCCGGCGGTGTCTGCGTGGTCGTCGCGCTCGCGCCGCACGAGGTGCCGGTCGCCCTCTTCCCGCTGCTCAGCGAGGGGCAGGCCCTCGTCGGCAGCTGCGCGTTCGACACCCACCACTACCGGGCGGCGGTCGACCACATCGTCACCGGCCGGGCGGGGACGCACACGCTGGTGTCCGAGGAGGTCGACCTGGTCTCGACGCCCGACGCGCTGCAACGGCTGCGGACGCCGGGCGAGCTGGTCCGCATCCTCACCCGCCCGCAGTGGGCCGCCGTACCCGTCTGAGCCGTCTGAGCCAGCTGAGCCGGCCCGGCCCGTCCCGATCAGCCCGTTTCCACCGTCACGTCTGAGAGGCAGTCACATGGAGGAGTTCACCGGCCGCGTCGCCGTGGTCACCGGTGCCGGCAGCGGCATGGGCAAGGCGTTCGCGCTGCGCTGGGCCGCGGAGGGGATGAAGGTGGTCGCCGCCGACATCCAGCGCGACGCGCTCGACGCCACCGTCGCCGAGCTGACCGCCGCCGGTCACGAGGCGATCGGCGTCCCCACCGACGTCTCCAGCCTGGAGGCGATCCGCAACCTCGCCACGGCGGCGATGGACACCTACGGCGGCATCCACCTGGTCAACAACAACGCAGGAGTCGAGGGCTACCTCGACGGGCCGATCTGGGAGGCCACCGAGAAGGACTGGACCTGGACCGTCGGGGTCAACTTCTGGAGTGCGGTGTACGGCGTCCAGACGTTCGTCCCGCTGATGCTCGCGGGGGGCGAGCCCGGCCACGTCGTCAACACCTGCTCGATGACCTCGGTCATCACCGCCGGCAACATGTACGGCATCACCAAGCACGGGGTGCTCGCCCTCACCGAGGTGCTCCGGCAGGACCTCAAGGCCCGCGACGCACGGGTCAGCGCCACCGCGCTCTGCCCGGGCACGATCGCCACCAACCTCTTCCACGGCAGCCGCAACCGGCCGCACGACCTGGAGAACGAGGTCGCGACCTCGGGCGCGGACCAGGGTCGCGAGCTGCGTGAGCAGATGCACGCGGTCCTGGCCACCGGGATGTCGCCGGCCCAGGTGGCCGAGCTCCTGGTGACGGCGGTGCGCACCGACGCGCCCTACCTCCTCACCGACCACGAGTGGGACGACCAGATCATCGCGCGGCACCAGAACCTGCTCGCCGGGGCCGTCGGGCCGCTTGCGGGCGCGACGAGCGGAGGCAACTGATGGCGGAGCAGCGGCGGTTCGAGGGGCAGGTCGCGATCATCACCGGCGCGGCGGCGGGCTTCGGGTTGGAGGTGTCGAAGAAGCTGGCCGCCGAGGGTGCGCTGGTCACGATGGTCGACCGCGCCGCGGACCAGCTCAAGGCGGAGGCCGCGGGCATCCCCGACGCGATCCCGGTCGTGGCGGACGTGAGCATCGAGGACGACGTCGAGGGCTACGTCGCGCGCACCGTCGACGAGCGCGGCCGCGTCGACCTCTTCCACAACAACGCCGGCATCGAGGGCCGGATGGCGCCCATGACCGAGCTCAGCGTCGACGACTTCGACCGGGTCTGGGCGGTCAACGCACGCGGGGTGTTCCTCGGCCTGCGGGCCGTCCTGCGGGTGATGAAGCCGCAGGGCTCGGGCACGATCGTCAACACCGCGTCGATGGCGGCGATCCGCGGGGCGGCCACCTTCTCGCCGTACGTCGCCTCGAAGCACGCCGTCGCCGGCCTCACCCGGTGTGCGGCGCTCGAGGGGGCGCCGCACGGCATCCGGGTCAACGCCGTCGCGCCTGGTCACATCGACACCCGGATGGCGCGCGACCTCACCCGGCAGATCAACCCCGAGGACCCGGACGCGGCGTACGCCGAGATGTCCTCCCAGGTGCCGCTCGGGCGCTACGGGACGGCCGAGGAGGTCGCCGAGCTGGTGGTCTGGCTGCTCTCGCCGCAGGCGTCCTACGTCTCCGGCTCGCTCCACCTCGTCGACGGGGCGATCAATGCCTGACCGCGACACGACCGTCGTGGTGGTCGCCCGGCTGACGCCGGTCCCCGAGCGGCGCGACGAGCTGGTCGCCGCCATCGCCGAGGCGATCCCGGGCGTGCACGAGGAGTCCGGCTGCCTGCGCTACGCGCTGCACGCCGAGCCCGAGACCGGGCTGCTCATGATGGTGGAGTCGTGGGCCGACCGGGCCGCGCTCGACGCCCACCTCGCCGGGGCGCCGTTCAAGGCGGTGGGCGAACGCCTCGCGCCGCTGTGCGCCGCGCCGGCCGAGCTCCACATCCTCGAGCCGCTGCCGGCCGGGGACCCGGCGAAGGGCGTCGTCTAGGACGGCCTAGCGGTAGGCCGGCGCGCGCGGGCCGCGCTCGTCCTCGGCCGTGGCGAGCAGCGGCGCGGTCCGCCGCGGGACGAGGACGGTGAGGGCGACGACGCTGGTGGAGCGTACGACGACCGGCGACCGCGTCAGGGCGAGCAGCACCTCCTGCAGCTCCTCGTGGGAGCGCGCGGCGACCTTGCACAGGGCGTCGGAGGTGCCGGTGGTGGTGTAGGCCTCGAGCACGTGCGGGTTGGCCTCCAGCTCGGCGCGCAGGTCCTCGAGCGCGACCTGGGCGATCTCCAGGCTCACGAAGGCCTGCACGGCGAAGCCCGCGGCGGCCACGTCGACGGTCGGCCCCCAGCCGGCGATGACGCCGGCGTCGCTCATCCGCGCCAGCCGGCTCTGCACGGTCGCCCGCGCGACCTTCGTGATCCGCGACAGCTCCAGATCGCCCGCGCGCGGATGCTCCTCCAGGGCGGCGAGAAGCGCCTGATCGAGGCGGTCGGGCCGGTACGACCCGCTCTGAGGTGACATGGACCACAATCTAGGCGATCTGACGAGCTGTCGACCCAACAAGGCTGCGGATACCGGCAGATCGACCAGTCACGACTGGGCTGGTTGCGCAGCCCCCGCCGGCGTACGCACCATCACGGCATGACGACCCAGGGCATGACCACGACGGCAGGGCACGACCCGTTCGGGCTGACCGACGAGGAGCGGCTCGCCCGGCTCGACCTCGACACGCTCGAGCAGCTCGTCGGCCTGGTGGAGTACGACGACGCTGCCGATCCGTTCCCCGTCACCGGCTGGGACGCGGTCGTCTGGGCGGTCGGCAACGCGACCCAGTCCGCCCACTACTTCCAGTCCGCCTACGGCATGGATCTCGTCGCCTACGCCGGCCCGGAGACCGGCAACCGCGACGAGGTCGCCTACGTCCTCACCAGCGGGGCCGTCCGGTTCGTGGTGAAGGGCGGCGTCCACGCCGGCAGTCCGGTCGCGCAGCACCACGCCCGCCACGGCGACGGCGTCACCGACATCGCGCTCGAGGTGCCCGACGTCGACCGCTGCGTCGACCACGCCCGGGCGCAGGGCGCCACGGTCCTCGAGGAGCCGCACGACGTCACCGACGAGCACGGGACGGTCCGCGTCGCCGCGATCGCGGCGTACGGCGAGACCCGGCACACCCTCGTCGACCGCAGCCGCTACGACGGCCCCTACCTCCCCGGCTACGTCGAGCGCCGCTCGAGCGTGGCGCACCGGACGCCGGTCTTCTCGGCGCTCGACCACATCGTCGGCAACGTCGAGCTCGGCCGGATGGAGGAGTGGGTCGCGTTCTACAACCGGGTCATGGGCTTCACCAACATGGCCGAGTTCATCGGCGACGACATCGCCACCGACTATTCCGCGCTCATGTCGAAGGTCGTCGCCAACGGCAACCACCGGGTGAAGTTCCCGCTCAACGAGCCCTCGCCCGGCAAGCGGAAGTCGCAGATCGACGAATACCTCGAGTTCTACGGCGGCCCCGGCGCCCAGCACCTCGCGCTCGCGACCGGCGACATCCTCGCCACCGTCGACACCCTGACCGCCCAAGGGGTCTCGTTCCTCTCCACGCCCGACTCCTACTACGAGGACCCCGACCTGCGCGCCCGCATCGGCGAGGTCCGGGTCCCGGTCGAGGAGCTGCAGAGGCGCGGCATCCTCGTCGACCGCGACGAGGACGGCTACCTGCTCCAGATCTTCACCAAGCCGATCGGCGACCGGCCGACCGTCTTCTTCGAGTTCATCGAGCGGCACGGCTCGCTCGGCTTCGGGAAGGGCAACTTCAAGGCGCTCTTCGAGGCGATCGAGCGCGAGCAGGAGCGTCGCGGCAACCTCTGACGGCGGGACCGAGGCTCCCTCGTTCCTCCTTCGAGCGCCTCGGCCCCGCTACACGTGGTCGCGCGCAATGTCGTAGTCCCAGTTGAGCGACCGCACCCGGCGCTCACCCTCGAAGGCGTCCAGCTCGGCGTGCAGCCGGAAGTGGGTCGCGGTCGAGGTGAGCACCGTGCGGGTGAGCGTGCGCACCTCCCAGTCGCCGCGCCGGAAGCCCATCCGCCACACCGTCTCGCCGATCACCGACTCGACGTCGGAACCGCGGCAGCTGTAGCGCTCCTGCGAGCTGCGGGTGACGTCCAGGTCGATGTCCTCGACCCGCACGACGCCCAGGTCCTTGACCACCTCCAGCGCGGACTCGTAGTCGATGAGGTCGCGCGTGACCTGCCACGTGTGGCGGCCGGGCCGCAGCTGCGTGACCGGGATGGGCGGGCACCCCTCAGGTTCGTCGAAGGGACGCAGGCTGACCTCGTCGGACTCGGCGACCGGCCGCACCGGCAGGAGGATGCTGGTGGCGCCGGTGTGGACCTCCAGGCGGACCGGCTCCGGCGGCGGCCAGGCCAGCGGCCAGTACGACGTGGAGAGCGCCACTCGGATGCGGTGCCCCGGGGCGAAGGCGTGGGCGACGCCGTTGAGCGGCACGTCGACCTGATAGCGCTCGCCCGGAGTCAGCGGCGCGGGGTCCGCGTGACCGTCTCGGTGGGTGAGGTTGAGGAGGCCGTAGGTGACGCGGGTCGCGCGTCCGTCAGGAGCCAGGTCGGAGATCCGGACGGCGACCATCGCGTGGGGACGGTCGACGGAGAAGTCGAGCGAGAGGACGGGTGCGCCGAGGATCTCATAGCGCTCCGTCAGCGGGTCGCTGTCGAACACCAGCGACCCACCGTCCTCCTCGCGCTGGTCGTAGGGCAGGTCGGGCGGGGCGTTGTAGGAACACCACTTGCCGGCGAACTGGCCCACCGTGAGCGGCGACTCGATGCCGATCGCCTCATGGGTGACGGACTCGTCCGGCTCGGCGATGCGGTTGCGCCCCAGGGGCCGCCGGGACGGAGTGACGTGCGGCGAGGGCCAGCTGGGCTCCCCGACCCAGCGGCCGGGGCGCTCCTCATACGCCGTCAGCGGCGGCACGCTGTCCTGCATCCAGACCCGCAGCATCGGCTCGTCGGTGATGCCGTTGTCCACGTCCTTGAGCCAGCGGTCCCACCAGCGGACCAGCTCCTGCAGGAAGCCGATGGCGGGTCCGGGCTGGCCGAGGTGCGGATACTTGTGCGACCACGGGCCGATCAGGCCCATCCGCTCGACATCGAGGCCCTCCAGCAGCCGGAAGACGGCGTTGGAGTAGCCGTCGGCCCATCCGCTGACCGCGAGCACGGGGCACTGGACGTCCCGGTAGTCCTCGCAGATCGAGCCGTGCTCCCAGTAGGCGTCGCGACGCTGGTGGCGCAGCCACGTCTCGAGCCACAGGCCGCTGCCCGCCAGTCGCTCGTGCCACAGCTCGCGCCAGCGGTCGCCGACCACCTCGGGATCGGGGGGACAGGAGTTGTAGGCGAACATCGTCGAGGCCCAGGAGAGGTTGTCGCTGAGCAGGCAGCCGCCCATGTAGTGCACGTCGTCGGCGTACCTGTCGTCGGTCGAGGCGACCGTCACGATCGCGCCGAGACTCGGTGGGCGCCGGGCGGCCACCTGCAGGGCGTTGAACCCGCCCCAGGAGATGCCCATCATGCCGGTGCTCCCATCGCACCACGGCTGCTCGGCCAACCAGGCCAGCACCTGCTCGACGTCGCGCAGCTCGCGCTCGAGGTACTCGTCCTCGAGCACCCCCTCGGAGTCGCCGCTGCCGCGCAGGTCGAGCCGCACGCCGGCGTACCCGTGGCCGGCGAGGTAGGGGTGGTGGATCGAGTCGCGTTCGGCGGTCAGGTCGCGCCGCCGATAGGGGATCGCCTCGAGGATCGCCGGGACCGGCTCACTGTCGGAGGAGACCGGGCGCCAGATCCGGGCGGCAAGGCGTACGCCGTCGTCGACGGTCACCCAGACCGTCTCCTCCTCGTGGACCTGCTCCGGAAGGTCGCTCACCTCACGCACGGTCGTCCTCCTCACCGCCACTCTCGCCCAGGGGACTGGCTTCGGCGACGTAGCCGAGCGCGTCGATGCAGGCCTCGTAGCGGGCCAGTAGTTGGTCGGCGTCGTCCGCGCCGATGACGATGTCGGCGAGCACGTAGCTGTAGGGGTCCTGATGCTCGAGCTCCGAGAGCCGCATGCCGGGCGTGACCTCGCTGGCGATGCTCACCACGCCGGCGATCTCGCGCTGCACCCGCGCCACGTCGTCGGCGTTCGGTGCTCCCGTGACGACGGCGTCGTCGACGAACGCGCGCAGGAAGAACTTCCCGGCCACGGCGTACTCGCCCTGGCGGTGCGGCATCTGGGGGTCGCGACCCAGACCGATCTCGATCATCACGTGGTGGTTGGGGACTCCGTCGACGGCCCGGAAGATCTCCGCGTGCGCCTGGGAGTGGCGCGCGTTGACCTCCAGCAGCAGCACCCGGTCGCTCTCCTCGTCCCAGAAGTACTCGATGTTGAAGGTCCCCGAACCCAGCCGGAGCCGGCGCATCACCCGCTCCGAGGCGCGCACCATCCGGTCGTGGGCCTCCTGTGGCAGCTGAGCCGGGTACTCGTAGTGGTGGAAGCTGGACCGGTCCGGGTAGAGCACGGTCTCGACGACGCCGTACACCTGGGGCACGTCGTCGAGGCAATAGCCCTCCACCGTGAACTGGCGGCCCGTGGCGGTCTCCTCGGCGAGGGCGGCCCGTCCGCGCACGGCCTCGATCTCGGGCGGAAGCTCGACCCGGTCCAAGATCACGTCGAACGGGTCGCTGAAGGCGTCGATGCCCTCGCGGATCTCGCGGACCGCTCGGCGGAACCCCTCCTCGTCGTCGACCCGGAAGGCCAGCTGCGAGGACACGCCCTTCACCGGCTTGAGCCACATCGGGAAGGGCACCCCTTCCGGGAGCTCGGGGCTCTCGTCGTCGAGGGGCACCAGCGCGAACGCGGGGTAGTCGTCGATGACCTCGGCCTGCTCCAGCCGGCTCCAGTACTTGTGCTCGGCCCGGACGACGCCATCGAGCCCGGGGCCGACCAGGTCGAAGCGCTGGCACAGGATCGGGACGATCGAGCTGACCGGGAAGTCCCAGTAGCCCACCACCGCGTCCACGCTGCCGTCGAAGTCCTCGAGGATGCGCTCCGCCTCGGCGATGCGCGCCGGGAGGTCGAGATCCTCCAGGTTCAGCAGATCGTCGCGATGGAGCAGTGGGTGGAAGTGCATCTCGCTCGCTTGCGGCAGGGACTCCAGGGTCCTCAGATTGCCCTCGTCGAGACCCACCACGAACACGTTCGCCGAGGGCACCATGGCCTCCTTCTCCGGGTAGCGGACAGGTGGCAGCGCGGTACCCAGCCGGGGTGGCCCGGCCACGTCGCCGCCTCGGCGGGCATGGCCGCCTCGGCGGCGTCGCCGCTCAGCGTGCTGCGGAGGCGTCCTTGCGGTGCGGCACGGTGAGGACGAGGGCCGCGGCGAGGAAGGAGGCGGCGGCGCAGACGACGAAGAGCCAGCGGTACGCCGTGAGGCTCGGCTCGCCTCCGACGACCTGCCCGTCGACCACGTGGAGGACGACCGAGCCCGCCAGGATGCTCGTCCCGATGGCCGTCGCCAGGGTGCTGCCGAGGCTGCGGAAGAGGGTGTTGAGGCCGTTGGCCGCCGCGATCTCGGTCGGGGGAGTGTTGGCATTGATGAGGGACGGCATGGCGGCGTACCCGATGCCGGTCCCGGCCCCGATGACGGTCGTGGCCACGATGATCTCCCAGAGCTCGGCGGAGAGCGCGACCCGCATGATCCAGCCGAGACCGACGATCGTGGCGCCGAGTGCGAGCGTCTGCGGGGCACCGCGCAGCGCGATCAGCCGCGCGGCGATGGGGGAGAAGACCAGCATCGCCAGGCCGCTCGGCAGCAGCGTCAGGCCGCCGACGAGCAGGCTCGACCCGAAGCCGTAGCCGGTCCACGTCCCCGCCTCGACGAACGTGGCGGTCCCGATGAAGGAGGCGAAGAGGGCGAAGCCGAAGCAGATCGAGGCCAGGTTGGTCATGACGATCGGCCGGCGGCGCAGCGCGGCCAGGTCGACCAGCGGCTCGCGGGTGCGGAGCTCGACCAGCGCGAAGACCACGAGCACGACCACGGCAGCGACGAGCAGGACCCAGACCTTCGGTGAGCCCCAGCCCCAGCTCGCCGCCTGCTCGAGCGGAAGGATGAGACAGACCAGGCCGACGGACATGAGGAACGCGCCGACCAGGTCGACCCGCCCGCCGTCGTGCTGCTTCGACTCCGGGACGAGGGTCAGGACGCCGAGGAACGCGATCGCGCCGACGATCGTGTTGACCCAGAAGAGCACATGCCAGTCCCAGTTCTGGGCGACGAAGCCGGCGAGCGGGAGGCCGAGGGAGCCGCCGACGCCGAGCATCGCGCTGATGAGCGCGACCGCCGAGCCGACCTTCTCCCGCGGCATGAGCGTCGCGAGCAGGCTGATGCCGAGCGGGATGGCCGCCGACGAGGCGCCCTGGATGGCGCGGCCCACGACGAGGAGCGTGAAGTTGGAGGTCAGCGCGTCGATCAGCGAGCCGATCGTGATGGCGCCGAGGGCGACGAGCAGGATCTTCCGCTTGCCGAACATGTCGCCGAGGCGGCCCATGATCGGGACGGCGACCGCCGCCACGAGGAGCGTCGAGGTGAGCAGCCAGTTGGTCTTCCCGCCGTACTCCTGCTGGAGGTCGCCCAGCACGGGCACGAGCACCGACTGGCTGAGCGAGACGACGAGCGCACCCAGCCCGACGACGAGCAGCTCGAGGTTGGCGCGGCCCCCGGAGGTGTGGGAGCGGACGGCGGCGTCCTCGGCCTCGGCTCCCGGGGCGAGGGTTTCACTCTCGGACATCGGGTCCCTTCCTGTGACGACGGAGTCGGTGGCACTCTAAGACGATCGTGACACTAAGTGCCAATGCTGGCACATGTTAGGTTGTGGGGGTCATGTCCGCCGAGAACCTGCGCGAGGTCGCCCGCATCGCGGTGCGCGACGAGGTCCAGCGTCACGCGTGGGCCCTCTTCGCCCACCAGGGCTTCGAGGCGACCACGATCGATCAGATCGCGGAGGCGGCGGGGATGTCGCGGCGTACTTTCTTCCGCTACTTCTCCGGCAAGGACGAGCTCATCATCGAGAAGCTCGTCGAGGCGGGGGAGCGGATCGCCGCCGCGCTCGCCGAGCGGCCGGAGGGAGAGTCGGCGTGGGTCGCGCTGCGGGCCGCCTTCGACGTGGTGGTGCTCAGCCAGGAGTCTCGCCCCGAGCAGGCGCGCGCACTGCGCCTCATGCTGCGCGACGAGCACGGCGTCCGCGCCAGCGCCGAGGAGTGGCGGCGCCGCTGGACGGACCTGCTCGCGCCGCAGGTCGCCCGGCGCCTGCCGCCCGCCGGCGTACGCCGCGACCCCGACCCTGACCCCGACCCGCGCGCGGTTGCCGTCGCCGGCAGCGCGCTCGCCTGCCTCGACGCCGCCCAGCTTGCCTGGGCCGAGCACCCCGGCAGCCGCCTCGCGGCCCTTCTCGACGAGGCCATGTCCGCGGTCGCCCGCCTCGCCTGACGCGTCGGGTCAGTCGTGCCGGGTCAGCCCTCCGGGGTCGCGGCGGCGATGACCTCGGTGAGGCGGCGGTGGAGGTCGAGGAGCTCGTCGATGTCCATGCCGAGGCGCTCGACGATGGCGGGCGGGATGGCCTCGGCGTCGTCGCGGAGCGCGCGGCCCTTCGCGGTGAGGGAGACGGCGAGGGCGCGCTCGTCGTGGGGGTCGCGCTCGCGGCGCACGTAGCCGATCGCCTCGAGCCGCTTCAGCAGTGGCGACAGGGTGCCTGGGTCGAGGTGGACCAGGCGGCTGAGCTCGGAGACGCGGAGCGGCTCGTGCTCCCAGAGTGCGAGCATGACGAGATACTTCGGATGCGTCAGTCCGAGCGGCTCGAGCAGCGGCTTGTAGAGCGCGATGACGCTGCGAGCCGCGACGGCCAGGCCGAAGCAGACCTGCTGGTCGAGGGCGAGCGGGTTCGCGATGCCCTCGAGGCTCTTCTTCGGCGCCATGAGTGTTAGTCTACAAACACTTGGGACACAAACTATTGGCCTGCAGATGGAGTACGCCGTTGAGCACCTCGACTCCCGCCCCGCGCCGCCCGCGTCACCTCATGGACCCGGACAACCCGGTCCGCCCGGTCAACGACCGCGCTCTGACGAACGTGCAGCGCTGGGTGATGTCGGTCCTCGTCGTCTTCACCATCGCCCACCTCGCGATCGGCCTGGTGATCGCGGCCGTGATGATCAGCCCCGACCAGCCGGCGCCTCGGATCGGTCTCTGCGTCATCGCCGGTCTCTTCGGCATCATCGGCCTGGCCGCCGGGTTCCTCATCCACCGGCGCAGCCCCCTCACGCCGTGGCTGCTGGTCGGCCTGCTGCCCACCGCCGTCGGGATCTGGCTCGTCCTGCGCTGATCGGGCCGCCCGCGCCGGTCGTGACCAGGAGGCGTCAGGGCACCCGCCGCAACCAGGCGGCGGTGGCGAACTTCTCGGCGGCGAGCGCGGCCGCCTCCTCGCGGGTGGCGTCGTCGAGCGTCGTACGCCGCAGGCCGTAGCTGCGCTCGAACTCGCCGACCAGCGCGTCGACGACCTTCTCGCGCGGCAGGCCGGTCTGGGCGCGGATCGGGTCGACCCGCTTGCCGGCGCTGGTGGTGCCCTTGTCGGACAGCTTCTCCCGCCCGATCCGCAGGACGTCGAGCATCGTCGCGCTGTCGATGTCGTAGGCCATCGTGGCGTGGTGGAGGACGCCGCCGGCCGCGAGCCGCTTCTGAGCCGCGCCGCCGATCTTCCCGAGCGGCGAGGTGATGTCGTTGAGCGGCGCGTAGGTCGCCTCCACGCCGACGCTGCGCAGACCGCGCAGGACCCACTCGTCGAGGAACGCGTAGGACTCGGCGAAGCTCATCCCGGCCACGAGGGTGTCGGGCACGTAGAGCGAGTAGGTGATCGTGTTGCCCGGCTCGACGAACATCGCGCCGCCGCCCGAGATCCGGCGTACGACGGTGATGCCGTGCCGGTCGGCCGCGTCGAGGTCCACCTCGTTGGCGAGTGACTGGTAGGACCCGATGATCACGGCGCTCGACGCCCAGTCCCAGATGCGCAGCGTCGGCGTACGCCGCCCCTCGGCCACCTGACGAGCGAGCACCTCGTCGACAGCCATCTGCTGCACCGGCTCGAGCGGTCCCGCGTCGACCAGCTCGAACTCGTGGTCCTCCCACGTCGTCGCCCGGCCGAGCGCACGGAGCACGGCGAGCGCGATGTCGCGGGGCGCGAACCCGAGCATGACGGCGTCGCGGCGGGCGGCCTCGAGCCGGTCGGTCAGGTCGTCGAGGGAGATGCCGACCGGCACGTCCTGCAGCGCGCGCGTGAGCCAGCCGAGTGCCTCGTCGGGCTCGAGGAAGAAGTCGCCCGAGAGGACCGTGTCGCGCAGCAGCCCCTCCTCGACCCGGCCGTCGACCACGACGAGCTTGCCGCCCCTGACCTTGCGTTCCCCGTGCACGTGTTCCACGTCAGGTGCAGCAGCGCCGGGCGCGTCGTTATGCCCGCTACGACGGCGGACCGGCGGGCCGGCGGGCCTCCACGGCACATCCCCGCCGGGGTGGGGCTCTGCCGCCGCCAGGGCGGGCCGGCGCCCGCGCCTTCCCACGATGGCGGGGATATGGCCGGCGTACGACGGCGGCGAATGCCGCCCCGACGGCGCGGGCACCGAGCCGTCGGGCGAGAAGCCTCGATCGACGCACGAACGACAGCGGGAGGACGCGATGAAGGGGAAGCTGGCGGTGCTGGCCGGGCTCGGCGCCGGCTACGTGCTGGGCACGAAGGCGGGACGGGAGCGCTATGAGCAGATCTGCGCCGGTGCTCAGCGGCTCTGGCGCGATCCGCGCGTGCAGGAGCAGCGCGACCGTGCGACCACAGTGGTCAAGGAGCAGGCGGGCCACGTGCAGGAGACGCTCAAGGAGAAGGCCGAGGAGCGGCTCCCGCACCACGGGACGCACGCCTCCGAGGGCCCTGGGCCCGTGCCGCGAGACGGCGGGACGGCGTGGTAGGGCTGACGCTCGGATAGTCCGGGACGTTCCGGTCCGTTACTTGCCGGTAAGGCGACGCGAACGTCCCGGACTACCCCCGCCGCCGCAGGTCAGCGGGCGAGCCGCCGGGCGAGCGGCTCGGCGAGGCGCGGGGCGAGCGGGCCGAGGACGGCGAGCACGAGCACGTACGCCGCCGCGGTGGGCGCCAGCTCGGCGGTGACCGAGGTGGCGACCAGTCCGGCGATGATGATGGAGAACTCGCCGCGCGCCACGAGCGCCGCGCCGGCACGGATCCGGCCGGGGCGGCCCACACCGGCCCGACGCCCGGCCACCCAGCCGGAGCCGAATTTCGTGCCGACGCCGACGACGGCCAGCAGCGCGGCGGGGAGGATGACGGCGGGGAGTTGGCTGGGGTCGGTGGAGAGCCCGAAGAAGACGAAGAAGACGGCGGCGAAGATGTCGCGCAGCGGCTCGAGGATCGAGTGGATCCGCTCGGCGACGTCGGCCGAGAGGGCGATGCCGAGCAGGAACGCTCCGACGGCGGCCGAGACGTGGGCGGCCTCGGCGAGCCCGGCGACGAGCAGCGCCAGCCCGAGCAGCCGGAGCAGCAGCACCTCGTTGGAGCGGGAGGCGACGAAGCGCGTCACGACGGCGCCGAACCGGAGCGCGCCGAAGAGCACGATCGCGAGCACGGCGAGCGCGATGAGCACCGACCACAGCGCCGAGAGTCCGCCGCTCGCGGCGGCGAGAGAGGTGATGATCGGCAGGTAGACGGCCATCGCGAGGTCCTCGAGGACGAGGATCCCCAGGATCGCCGGCGTCTCGCGGTTGCCGAGTCGGCCCATGTCGGAGAGGACCTTCGAGATGATGCCCGAGGAGCTGATCGCCGTGATGCCGAACATCGCCACGGCGGCCGTCGTGCCCCAGCCCATCACGAGCGCGAAGAGCACGCCCGGCAGGCCGTTGAGCGCCAGGTCCACGACGCCCACCGGCGCCTGGGTGCGCAGGTTGTCGATGAGGTCCTCGGGGGTGTATTCGAGGCCGATCATCAACAGGAGCAGGATCACCCCGATCTCGGCGCCGGTGGAGAAGAAGCTCTCCGGCGCTTCGACCTGCAGCACGCCGCCGGTCCCGAAGGCGAGGCCGGCGATCAGGTAGAGCGGGACGGGGGAGAGACCGAACCGTCCGGCCAGGCGGCCGAGCACGCCGAGGCCCAGGAGGACGGCGCCGAGCTCGAGGAGCAGACGGGCGGTGTGGTCGAGGTGCACTCCCGGGCTCAGCTCGGACCGGGGTTGAGGATCGCGGCGGCAGCCTTCACGCCCTCGTCGGTCCCGACGACGATGACCCGGTCGTCGGCGTGGAAGGTGAACTCCGGCGTCGGTGACGGGGTCACGTCGTCGCCGCGGACGACCGCGACGATGGAGGAGCCGGTCTTGGAGCGGATGCCGGCGTCGCCCATGGTGCGGCCGACGTAGGGCGAGTCCTCGCCGAGCGGGATCCCGGTCGTGGCGAGGCCGTCGACCTGCTCCCGCAGACGGTTGAGCCGCTCGATCACCCGCGGCGCGCCGAGCAGCTCGGCGAGCACGGTCGCCTCCTCGACGTCCAGGTCGACGGAGACCTCGACGGCGTCGGGGTCCTTGGCGCCGTAGACGATCAGCTGACGACCGCCGGTCTTGAGCGAGACGACGCCGATCCGCCGTCCGTTGACGCATTCGAAGTCATGACGCAGCCCGACACCGGGCAGCTTGACCTCTTCGACCTCCATGGCCGGATCACCTCCGCGAACTCACCGGGGACCCTACCCGGTCGTCCTCGGCCGTTGCTCAACCCCGCGAGACGGGGCCGGGATCACTCCCGGGATCACTCCTGCGGACAGGCGGTGCGGTGGGTGTAGTCGGAGGTGAGGCGGTAGGTGCCCTCGGCCGGGGCGCGGAGGACCGTCCAGCCGCTCCGGGCGGAGTCCTCGGCGTGGTCGGTGGTGTCGTCCGCCGGCGGCGGCTGCTGCTCCAGCAGGCAGCCGTGGACGTTGTCTGCCGACGTCTCCGGGCTCGGGAACGGCTCGCCGAGGGCGTCGACGAGGACCATGTGGCGGGAGTACTTCTCCTTGATGACGTAGCGGCCCGGCTTCGGCACCGAGAAGACGATCCCGGCCTCGTCCCAGCTGCTGACGGTCGCGCCGCCCGAGACCGTCGGCGTCGCGTCGACGACGCGGTAGACCCGCCAGTTGGGGTCCTTCCAGGCCAGTCGCAGGTAGGGCAGACCTGCCTTGATGAGGGCGGTCTCGGTCAGGGAGCCGTTGTCGGGGCGGCCGGGTGGGACCACGACGTACGACACCGCCCAGGCGTGCAGCCAGGAGCGGTACTCCGCGGCGGTGAGCGGGTCCTGCTGGTCGTAGAAGCGGGCGTTGTACTGCACGTCGACCTGGCGGGTCCACCCGCGGGCGAGGACGAACTGGGAGAGGGCGGAGACCTCGCGGTGGCTGGCGCTCGGGACGACCTCGATGCGGCTCTCGCCCGCGCCGAGGGAGCGCAGCTTGGCGACGACCGCGGCCGTGTCGACGTCCCAGGCCGGCGCCGGGGAGGTGTGGACCAGGTCCTTCGCGGCCGTGGCCACCTGCCAGGCGCCGGAGGCGACCAGGGCCAGGGCCGCGAGGAGCGTCACCGGCACCCGGACCAGGCGTCCGCCGAGGCGGACCCGCGCCGGCAGCGGGCTCCGTGCCCGCCCGGAGACGAGCACGGCGGTCAGGACGACGCCGCCGAAGACGAGCCCGAGACGGGTGACGTTGGTGCCGATCGGCGTGTGGACGAGCCAGGAGAAGAGCACGGCGACGACGTACACCGCACAGGCGACGCGGACGAGCCGCCACGGCGCCGGCGCGGTGAGCGCCAGGAGGACCGCCATCAGGCACGGGAGGATCGCCGACGACCAGTGCATGGGCTGCACGCCGTCGAGGGGGAAGAACAGCTTGGAGAGCAGGACGACGAGGACCGGGGGGATGCCGAGGGCGTACGCCGCCGCCCGCCGCCTCGCCAGCCAGAGCGCCGCCGCGACGAGGCCGAGGAAGAGGCCGTCGACGGGGCTGCCGAACGTCGCCAGCAGGGAGAGCAGGGCGACGACCGAGCCCCGGACCCAGCGTGGCCGGCCGGGCCCGTGCCACCGGTCCGGCCAGGCCACGACGGCGGCGAGCGCGCCGAGGCCGAACGCCATCCCGAGGACGAACGTGGTGCGCCCCGAGATCGAGTTCCCGAGCAGGGCGACCGCACCCACCAGCGCCGGCAGCAACGGGTGCCCCAGGCCGCGCACCCGGGTGAGGAGGAACGCGATCAGGGCGGCGGAGACGGTGGCGGCGAGCATCATCGTCGTCCGCACGCCGAGCCCGGCCATGATGTAGGGCGACATCACGCTGTAGCTGACCGAGTGGACGCCGCCGTACCAGGCGAAGTTGTAGGCCTTGCCCGGGTTGCGTCGGGCGAAGTCGGCCCACGCGTCCTGGGCCGCGATGTCGCCGCCGCTGTTGGCGAGCGCGACCCACCACACCAGCTGGAGCACAGCGGCCACCACCGCTGTGGTGACGATCGGGTGCCGCTCGGCGGCACGGACGATGTCGGACCAGCGGCGCCTGAGCGCGGCGGCCGGCTCCGTGGTCGACATCGGGGTCACCGGATCGTCACATCACTGTGAGGCGCGCACACGACCGCGGCGAACGGCGAGGAGGCTCCGCGGATAGACGGTGAGGTGACCGAGCGTGACCGCGAGGACGGCGAGCACGACGCCGGCGACGACGTCGGAGAAGAAGTGCCAGCCGAAGTAGATCGTCGCGGCCATGACGAGGACGAGGTAGACCGCGAGGACCGCCGTGAGCACCCGCTTGCCGTAGTAGCGGGCGAGCAGCAGGAGCATGCACGTGAGGCCGACGTGGAGGCTGGCGAACGCCGAGATGCTGACGAAGGTCGTCGGGTCGGCGGGGTTCGCCAGGAACGCCTGCCGCTGCTCCAGATAGGTGCCGACATGATCGGTGATGAAGGTGTGCGGCAGCCCGGCGAAGTCCTGCGGCGCGGTGAAGGCCGGACCCAGGCTCGGGATCGCGTAGTAGCTGATCGTGCCGAGGATCCACGCCCACATCCCCGCGGTGAGCGTCACCAGGCCGCGCCGGGTGCGGGTGATGAAGGCCGGAGCCAGCACGATCGACAACGAGACGATGTTGGCGAAGATCTCGTAGACGTGGGCGAGCACCATCGTGACCTCGTGGCTCTGCCCGATCAGCTCGTGGAGCCGGACCGCCGGGCTCTGGCCGAGGAAGAGCCACCGGTCGAAGGACTCCAGGCCGTGGTCGCGCGGGGTGTTGAAGGCGTCCCAGCTCTTCATGTTGCGGTAGCTGAGGTAGACCGCGTGGTAGGCGACGATGCCGGCGAGGAGCAGCGCCAGGCGGCGTACGTCCCAACGGGTGGCGAACTGGGCGCTCAGCTCGGCGACGGACCAGCCGGCACGCACCGTGCGGACGAGCACGTCGACAACCGCGAGCACGAGGAAGAGCAGGATCGCGGCGGCCACCTTGTTGCGGAACAGCCGCCCGCCCGGGTCGCGCAGGCCGACGCCCACGTGGGCGCTCCACAGCAGCGTGACGACGCCGAAGGCGACGACGACCACCCACATGGACACCGCACTGGTCAGCCAGGGCCGGCGCGACGCCTCCCGGGAGGCCTCCTGCCCGGAGGGCAGGGGCCCGGCGGTTTCGGTCTCGAGCTGTACGGCACCCACGCCCGGCATCGTACGGCGGGCGGCCTGACGGACCGCATCGACGGCGCCGTCACACGGTTGTTGCCGAACCTTCACACGACGCGCCGAAGAAAAGATGGAAGGGGGGATTCCCCAGCGCGCCGGAGTTGCTAGTGTCCTGTTTGCAACAGATGCAAGTTCCAAGTGGTTTTGACGCCCGCGGAGTTTGTGAGCCAACGGCGTTTCTGCTCTGTGCCCGGTCCCTCCGGGGGACACCACAGGTCGGAGCGACGTGTCACCGCATCTGATGTGTGGCCGTCGAACCTGGCGGCTTCTCGCCCCGACTAAGGAGTAACAGAGCAATGGCTCAGGGCACCGTGAAGTGGTTCAACGCTGAGAAGGGCTTCGGCTTCATCGCGCAGGAGGACGGCGGCGACGACGTCTTCGTGCACTACTCGGCGATTCAGACGCAGGGCTACAAGTCCCTCGACGAGAACCAGAAGGTCGAGTTCGACGTCACCCAGGGCCCGAAGGGCCCCCAGGCGGAGAACGTCCGACCCCTCTGATCCACCGGTCGCGACGCGACTGACATCAGACATCAGGCGAGGCCCCACCCCGGCGGGTGGGGCCTCGTCCTGTTCCCGGACGGGCTCGGGGTTCACGCCGTTCTCAGGGTCCTGTGCCACGATTTCCCTGCACCGACCACGTAGTCGTGGGCGGACCGCCACGGAGTCCGCCGGAGCGGCCACGGATCTCCTCGTCGAAGACGCGACGGGGAGCCGCCCGACGGAGGATGATGGGCACGACCGGCAGGCGCCGGTCGTTGGAGCTTGTAGCCACTGCGGTGAGCGGGGAGACGAGGGAGGGAGCGCGATGGCTGACCAGTTCGACGTCACGCTCGAGGACCCGGAGCTGCTCCAGGAGGTCGAGCTGACGACCAACCTCATCATCGCGGCGAGCGAGACCGACGACCACCTCTCGGTCGAGGAGATCGACCGCATCCTCGGCGTCACGCCGAGCCCGCGCGAGGACTGACGCCGACCGAGCCGGTACGACGCTTGGCGGGCCGTCAGCAGGTCGCGAACAGCAGCGGCCCGGTGCTGAGGTCGGAGAGCACGGAGGACCCCGCGACCGGGTGCAGCGCCATGGTGACCACGTCACCGTCGGCGGCGACCTTGCCGAGCTTGAACCGGTCCGCGAACGTGCCGTACTGCCCGGGCGCGGGCCCGGAGGCGAGCCTCGAGCGTGAGTCCGCGTTGGCGACGGCCTGGTCGTGGTTCTCGAACGACATCGCCACGCGTACGCCGCCGGCCGGCTCGCGTGCCATGGCGAACCCGTCCACGGGGTTGACCTTGCCGGCCTTCGCGACCAGCTGGGCGGCGGTCGCCTGGTCGTCGGCGTCGGCCTGGGTCATGGCGAGCGCCGTGCAGGCGTAGTCGCCGGTGTAGACGGCGGCCGCGACCGGCTCGTCGGAGGCGTCCACGACCTGCTGCACGCCGTCCGGCAGCGCGTCGTCGTCGAGGTGGTCGACCGCCTGCTGGAGGTAGGCGGTGGCGTCACTGGTGAGGACCAGATGCTGGTCGGGCACGAACGCGACGTGGGTGATGACGGGCGTCGTCTCGTCGTCGGACCCCCCGGCCGACGGCATGGTGACCGAGCTGCCGTCCCACACGTCGCTGCCCTTGCCGGGCGGGTCGAAGCCGAGCTCGGTGAGGTCGTCCTCGAGGTCCTGGACGTCGAGGGAGTCCGGGAGTCGGCCGATCACGACGGCGCCCGAGGTCGACTCGCTGAACATCTCCCACTCCAGCGTCGCCGGCGACCAGCCGAACGACTGCTGCAACAGCGCGGCGGAGTCGGTCAGCGCCGACATCGGGGTGAGGTCCTGGTCATAGCTCTTCGACAGGAACGTCGACACCTGTGCCGGGGTGGAGTCGGCGTCGAGGTGGGCACCCACCTGGCGTCGTACGGCGGACCAGTCGGTCCAGGTGTAGCGCGCCGCGTCACCGGGGGAGAGCGCCATCGCCTCGGCGAACGGCGTACGGTCGTCGCGGAGCAGCCGAATCCCCACGAGTGTCGCCGCAAGGAGCAGCACCACGGCCGCCACGACCAGCACGATCACCCGTCTCGACACGTGTGACAACCTAACCGCATGCCCACGAACCCTCGCGCACGCGTCCAGGCCGCGGGTGCCGTGGTCTTCCGCCCCGGCCGCGAGGTGCTGCTCGTCCACCGGCCGAAGTACGACGACTGGTCGTTCCCCAAGGGCAAGCTCGACCGAGGGGAGCCGACGACGGTCGCGGCCGTGCGCGAGGTGGAGGAGGAGACCGGGCTGCAGGTCCGGCTCGGGCGGCCGCTGCGTGGCCAGCGCTACCCGGTCCGCGGTGGCGAGAAGGTTGTCCACTACTGGGCGGCGCGGGTCGCCGACGGCGCCTCCGACGACGTCGCGTCCTACCCCGTCAACGACGAGATCGACCGGGTCGCCTGGGTGCCTGTGGACGAGGCGGCCACGAGGCTGACCTATCCGCGCGACCGCGACACGCTCGCCGAGGCGGTCAAGGTCCGGAAGGCGACCGTCCCGTTCGTCGTCCTGCGGCACGGCGAGGCCCGCGCCCGGTCGGGCTGGCGCGGTGACGACCGGCTCCGGCCGCTGCTCGTCGCCGGCCGCCGGCAGGCGGTCACCGCGGCCGGCATCCTCGCGGCGTACGACGTGGCCCGGGTCGTCACCTCGCCGAGCACGCGCTGCATGCAGACCGTGGCGCCGTACGCCGGCGACGCGGACGTCCCGGTCGAGGAGCTCGCCGCACTGAGCGAGGAGGAGGCGGAGAAGGGCGCGGTCGCCGCGCTCAGCGGTGACCTTCTCGGCGCGCTGCCCGACCGCGGCCCGACCGTCGTGTGCACCCACCGGCCGGTGCTGCCGTGGATCTTCGAGGCCCTGGGGGTGCACGACCCGCGGCTGGAGAAGGGCGAGCTGATGGTCCTTCACGTCCGCCACGGCGCGGTCGTCGCCACCGAGCGCCACCTGCCGCACTGACCCGCGAACGCTCCCAGACAGCCTTCAGAGCGCCCGTCGACGCGCCCTCGGACGCCGTCCGTGGGCGCGTTCACCTGCCGTCCGCCGTCGCGCAGCCACGCCTTCGATCAAGGTGCATGCCGGGTTCACCCCTCGTTCACCGATCGCGGCGTATCCGTCCACCTGCCCTCCCTAACTTCACGGCGACAACTCTGAATCAGCATCAGGAGACTTGCGTGAACACCACCTCCCTCCGCCGGGCGATCGTCCCCGGTGTCGCCGCCCTCGCCCTGGCCGCCTCGCTCGCCGCCTGTGGCTCGAGCGACGACACCGTCAGCGCGTCCGGTGACTCTTCGAGCACCGCATCCACCGGCGGTGCCGCCTCGGGTCTGAGCGGCAAGGTCGCCGCTGGTGGTTCCTCGGCGCAGGAGACCGCCCAGGAGTCCTGGCGCTCCGGCTTCGGCGCCACCAACCCCGACGTCACCATCAGCTATGACGCCGTCGGCTCGGGTGACGGTCGCGCCAACTTCATCTCCGGCGCCTACGCGTTCGCCGGCTCCGACTCGGCGATGTCCGAGGACGAGCTGGCCCAGGCCAAGTCGAAGTGCGGCGGCGACGTCATCGAGGTTCCGGCCTTCATCTCGCCGATCGACGTCTTCTACAACCTGCCGGGCGTCAAGGACCTCCAGCTCTCTCCGGCGACCGTGGCCGGCATCTTCACCGGCAAGATCACGACCTGGAACGACAAGGCCATCGCCGCGGACAACCCGAGCGTGAAGCTGCCCTCGACCAAGATCACCCCGGTCCACCGCTCCGACTCCTCGGGCACGACCGACAACTTCACCGACTGGCTCAACAAGACCGCGCCGAAGGTGTGGACCTGGGAGCACAGCTCCGACTGGCCGACCCAGGTCAAGGGCGGCGAGTCCGCCGAGAAGACCTCGGGCGTCACCGACACCGTCAGCGGCACCGAGGGCATGATCGGCTACGCCGACGACAGCGGCGTCCACGGCCTCAAGGGCGTCGGCGTCGCCAAGATCAAGGTCGGCGACAGCTACGTCGCGCCGAGCGCCGACGGTGCCGCGGCCGGCCTGGCCGCCTCCAAGACCGTGAGCGGTGCGCCCGCCACGGTCCTCGCCTACGACATCAACCGGACGACGACCGACCCGTCGACGTACCCGGTCTTCATGGCGTCGTACCTCATCGCCTGCCCGACCTACGACGACCAGGCCACCGCCGACATCGTCAAGGGCTTCCTCACCTACGCGGTGTCGGAGCAGGGCCAGAAGGCCGCCGCGGCGAACGCCTTCTCGGCGCCGCTTCCGGCCGACATCTCGGCGAAGGCGACCCAGGCGATCTCCACGATCTCCTGACCAGCCTGACCGTCGCGGCGGCGGGGCCGGACTCCGGCCCCGCCGCCCAGCCCGTGTGAAACCTGGAGTTCCCCACCTGTGAGCACCCACACCGCGGAGCCTCCCGCCGAGGCTCCGGCGCCACCGCGCCGACGCCGGTTCGGACTCGGCGACCGAGTCTTCTCCGGCCTGGCACTGTTGGCCGGCATCACCATCATGGTCGCGCTCGCGGCCGTCTTCGTCTTCCTCGCGGTCCGCGGCAGCGCCGGCCTCCACGCCGACAGCTCGCTCTACCCGGCGGCCGGCAACTTCGTCGCGTACGCCGCCAAGCTGCTCTTCGGCACCGTCTGGGCCGCCGTCGTGGCGATGGTCTTCGCCGTCCCGTTCTCGATCGGCCTGGCCCTCTTCGTCTCGCACTACGCGCCCCGCTGGCTCGCGACGCCGGTCGCCTACGTGATCGACCTGCTCGCCGCCGTACCCTCGGTCATCTTCGGCCTGTGGGGTCTGCGCACGCTGGCGAACGCCATGAAGCCCGTCGAGGGCTGGCTCAACGCCCACCTCGGCTTCATCCCGCTCTTCTCCGACCCGCTCTCGACCTCGGGCCGCTCGGTGCTCGTCGCGGGTCTGGTGCTCGCGGTCATGATCATCCCGATCACGACGGCGATCTGCCGCGAGGTGTTCGCCCAGACGCCGCGCCTCAACGAGGAGGCCGCGCTGGCGCTGGGCGCGACCCGCTGGGAGATGATCCGCTACGCGGTCTTCCCCTACGCCCGCTCCGGCGTCATCGCCGGGGTCATGCTCGGCCTCGGCCGCGCTCTCGGCGAGACCATGGCGGTCACGTTCGTGCTCGGCGCCGAGGACCCGCTGGTGACCGTCAAGCTCCTCACCTCGCCGAGCCCGCCGACGATCGCGTCCAACATCGCGCAGCGCTTCCAGGGGGAGAACACCGGTCAGCAGGTCGTCCTGCTCGCGACCGGCCTCGTGCTGTTCGTCTTCACCTTCGCGGTGAACTTCATCGCGCGCTGGGTCGTCGCCCGGCAGGAGAGGAAGCTGGCATGAGCACCCCATTCAAATGCTCACTTCGTTCTTCCCAGGAGATCGGCACCGTGAATGGGGACCCCGCATGACGACGCAGGGCTACGGCACGATCGAGCCCGAGCTCGACGAGCTCTCGATCAGCTCCTTCTCCCACGTCCGGCTGCCGCGCTTCGCGCCGCTGCTGGTCCTCCTCGGGGCGCTCGCGCTCTCCGGGCTGCTCGCGCTCCTGCTGGGCTGGGGCCCGGTCGCCATCCCGGTCGTCGCCGTCATCCTCACGATCATCGCCCTGCCGCTGTGGTCGGCGGTCGTCGAGAACCGCCGCGCGGCCGTCGACCGGCTCGTGACGTGCCTGGTGTGGACCGCGCTCGCGATCACCCTCGTCCCGCTTGTCTGGGTGCTGGAGAAGACGATCGCCGAGGGCATCCCCGCCATCTCGTGGCACTTCCTGACCAACGACATGCGGCAGGGGCTCGACCCGGTCACCTTCAAGATGGTCGCCGGCGGCGGGCTCAAGCACGCGCTCCTCGGCACGCTGCTCGTCACGCTCGGCGCGGTCGTCATCTCGGTGCCGATCGGGCTCATGACGGCGATCTACCTCGTGGAGTATGCCCGCGGCAGCTGGATCGGGCGGACCATCACCATCCTCGTCGACGTGATGACCGGCATCCCGTCGATCGTCGCCGGCCTCTTCGCCGTCGCGCTCTTCTCGACCATCACGGGCAACCCCGGGATCCGCTTCGGCCTGATGGGGTCGATCGCCCTGTCGCTGCTGATGATCCCGACCGTCGTCCGCGGCGCCGAGGAGATGATGCGGCTGGTCCCGAGTGACCTCCGGGAGGCGGCGTACGCCCTCGGGGTGCCGAAGTGGCGCACCATCCTCAAGGTGGTGCTGCCGACGGCCTTCGGCGGCATCGTGACCGGCGTCGTGCTGGCCATCAGCCGCGTGGTCGGCGAGACGGCGCCGCTGCTGGTCGCCGTCGGGACGGTCGACTACGTCAACGGCAACCTCTTCAGCGGCCGGATGATGACGCTGCCGGTCTACATCATGCAGGAGTACAACGGCACGGTCGACGACCGGAAGTTCGCCTGGGGCGCGGCGCTGATCCTCATCGCGATCGTCATGATCCTCAACCTCGTCGCCCGCATCATCGGCAAGATCTTCGCCCCCCAGACTGGGCGCTAAGGGAGTACACGAACCAATGGCAAAGAGCATCGACGTCAGCGACGTCAACATCTACTACGGCGACTTCAAGGCCGTCGAGGACGTCTCGATGACGATCAAGGCCAAGTCGGTCACGGCCTTCATCGGCCCGTCCGGCTGCGGCAAGTCGACGTTCCTGCGGACGCTCAACCGCATGCACGAGGTGATCCCGGGCGCCCGGGTCGAGGGCAAGATCGTCGTCGACGGCCAGTCCCTCTATGACCCGGCCGTCGACCCGGTGGAGGTCCGCCGCCGCATCGGCATGGTCTTCCAGCGACCCAACCCCTTCCCGACGATGTCGATCTATGACAACGTCCTCGCGGGCAACCGGCTGAACTCCAAGCGGATCTCCAGGTCCGAGGCCGACGCGATCGTGGAGCGCTCGCTCCGCGGCGCCAACCTCTGGAACGAGGTCAAGGACCGGCTCGGCAAGCCCGGCATGGGCCTCTCCGGCGGCCAGCAGCAGCGCCTCTGCATCGCGCGCGCTATCGCCGTCGAGCCCGAGGTGCTGCTGATGGACGAGCCGTGCTCCGCGCTCGACCCGATCTCGACGGCGGCGATCGAGGACCTCATCCACGAGCTGAAGTCCGACTACACGATCGTCATCGTCACCCACAACATGCAGCAGGCCGCCCGCGTCTCCGACGACACCGGCTTCTTCAACCTCAAGGCCGCCGGCAAGCCGGGGCACCTGGTGGAGTTCAACCCCACCAAGCAGATGTTCACCAACCCCGACAACGCCGACACCGAGGCCTACATCTCCGGTCGCTTCGGCTGAGTCGGCCCAGGCCTCGCGGGAGGCCGCCATAGCGATAGTCCGGGACGTTCGGGTCGGTTACCCACCGGTAGACCGACGCGAACGTCCCGGACTATCTGCGTCTCGGGCCGGTGCCGCTCAGACCTGGAAGATGAGCCGCAGGATCCAGTACATGATCGCGGCGGCGAGACCGGCCGCGGGGAAGGTCAGGACCCAGGCGGCGACGATGTTGCCGGCGACGCCCCAGCGGACCGCGGAGAAGCGCTTGGTGGCGCCCGCGCCCATGATCGCCGAGGTGATCGTGTGGGTGGTCGAGATGGGGGCGTGCCAGACGAACGCGGTGGTGTAGAGCACGGCCGCGCCGACCGCCTCGGCGGAGAAGCCGCGGGCCGGGTCGAGGTGGATGATGCGGCGGCCCAGGGTGCGCATGATCCGCCAGCCGCCGGAGTAGGTGCCGAGCGAGATCGCGGAGGCCGCGCAGACGATGACCCAGAGCGGGAGGCCGGCGTCGGCATCGGCGTGGCCGGAGGCGACCAGCGCCAGGAAGATCACGCCCATCGTCTTCTGGGCGTCCTGCAGCCCGTGGCCGAGCGCCAGTGCGGCGGCGGAGAGGGTCTGCATGAGGCGGAAGCCGCGATAGACCTTGTGCGGGTTCTTCCGGCGGAAGATCCACATGATCGACAGCATCACCACGAACGCCAGCGCGAACCCGACGATCGGCGAGGCCACCATCGGGACGATCACCTTGTCGAGGATGGTCGACCAGTGCACGACGGCGTACGCCGATCCCGAGGCCAGCGCGGCCCCGACGAGCGCACCGATGAGCGCGTGCGAGGAGGAGGACGGCAGGCCGAAATACCACGTGATGAGGTTCCACACGATCGCGCCGGCCAGCGAGGCCAGGATGATCACGAGGGCGTGCTTGGCGTCGGCCTTCTCGAGGTCGAGGACCTCACTGACCGTGTGGGCGACCTCCTGGCCGAGGAGTGCCCCGACGAAGTTCATGACCGCCGCGAGGGTGAGCGCGATGCGCGGGGTGAGCGCCTGGGTCGAGACGGAGGTGGCGATGGCGTTCGCCGCGTCGTGGAACCCGTTGGTGAAGTCGAAGACGAGGGCGACGACGACCACCGCGATGACGATCGCGAGAACCACGGGTCAGGATTCCTTGACCGCGAGCTGCTCGACGATGTTGGCGACCTTCTCGAAGCCGTCGATCGCGTCCTCGAGCGACTCGACGATGTCCTTGAGCTTGAGGACCTCCATCGCCTTGAACTCGCCGGAGAAGAGCTTGGCGAGGATCCGGCGGTGGTTCTTGTCGCCCTGGTTCTCGAGACGGTTGATCTCGATCCAGTATTCCTCGAGCTCCTTCATCGACTGCAGCTTCGGCATCGCCGCGGCGGTGAGTTCCGCACAGCGCTGGAGGACGTCGACCTGCTCGGAGAGCTCGGGCGGCAGGACCTTGACCTCGTAGACCAGGATCTGGTCGACGACCTCGTCCATCGAGTCCATGATGTCGTCGAGCCCCGAACCGAGCGCGTAGATGTCCTCGCGGTCGAACGGCGTGACGAAGGTGGAGTTGACCTTCTTCACGATCGAATGGGTGGTCTCGTCGGCGGCGTGCTCGGCCTCACGCATCCGGGCGGCCACGTTGTCGTGGTCGGCGGTGTCGCTGAGCATCTCCGCGAGGAGGGCCACCCCCCTGACGAGGTGCCCGGCCGACTCGGTGAAGAGGTCGTAGAACGAAGTGTCGACCGGACGGAAGCGCAAACGCACGGAGAACTCCTGGCGTGTAGTGGCAGAACGTTTCACATGCTAGGGGAGGGCGAACCCTCCGACACAAGCGCCGCCCGCGGATCGGGGGTGTGCGGCCCCGACCAGCGGGCGGTCGTCAGCCCGTCGTACGCCGCTGGCGGCGCTGCCGCTCGATGAGCCGCTCCTGCAGGTGGACCGGGCCGTGGTTGCGCACCCAGTCGCCGTCCGACCCCAGCACCCAGGCGTCGGTGTCGGGCTGGAAGGCGAGGGTGAGGAAGTCGTCGATCTCCTGGACGAGGTCCTCGGTGGGCAGGCGGACCAGCGCCTCGACGCGCCGGTCGAGGTTGCGGTGCATCATGTCGGCCGAGCCGATCCATGCGACCGGTCGCTCGCCGGCGACGGCGCCGCCGCCGTTCTCGAACCAGAAGATCCGGGAGTGCTCGAGGAACCGGCCGAGGACCGAGCGGACCTCGATGGTCTCCGAGAGGCCCGGCACGCCCGGCCGCAGCGCGCAGATCCCGCGCACGAGCAGCTGCACGGGCACGCCCGCCTGGGAGGCGAGGTAGAGCGCGTCGATGATCGCCTCGTCGACGACCGAGTTGGCCTTGATCCGGATCCGTGCGGGTCGCCCGGCGAGGTGGTGGGCGATCTCGGCGTGGATCTGGTCGATGAGCCCGGAGCGGACGTTGTCCGGGGCGACGAGGAGCTGTTCGTACGTCGCCTGCCGGCTCCACCCGGAGAGGTTGTTGAACAGGTGGGCGACGTCCTCGCCGATGGTCTCGTTGGTGGTGATCAGGCCGAGGTCCTCATAGAGCCGGGAGGTCTTGGGGTTGTAGTTGCCGGTCCCGATGTGGGTGTAGCGCCGGATCCCGTCGGGCTCGTCGCGCACGACGAGGGCCAGCTTGCAGTGCGTCTTGAGCCCGACGAGGCCGTAGACGACGTGGCAGCCGGCCTGCTCCAGCTTGCGGGCCCAGCGGATGTTGGCCTGCTCGTCGAAGCGGGCCTTGATCTCGACCAGCACCAGCACCTGCTTGCCGGCCTCGGCGGCGTCGATGAGCGCGTCGATGATCGGGCTGTCGCCCGACGTACGGTAGAGCGTCTGCTTGATCGCCAGGACGTGCGGGTCGGCGGCGGCCTGCTCGATGAAGCGCTGGACGCTGGTCGCGAACGAGTCGTAGGGGTGGTGCAGGAGTACGTCGTCGCGCCGCGCCGCCTTGAAGACGTCGACCGGCGCGGCCGACTCGACCGGCGCCAGCTTGCGGTGGGTGGTCGGCACGAACGCGCGATATTTCAGCTCCGCGCGGTCGAGGTCGGCGATCCCGTGGAGGCCGCGCAGGTCGAGCGGGCCGGGCAGCCGGAAGACCTCGTGGTCGGAGATGCCGAGCTCGGAGACGAGCAGCTCGAGGACCGAGGCCGAGATCGACTCCTCGACCTCGAGCCTCACCGGCGGGCCGAACCGGCGCCGCAGGAGCTCCTTCTCGAGCGCGGTGAGGAGGTTCTCGGCGTCGTCCTCCTCGACCTCGAGATCCTCGTTGCGGGTGACGCGGAAGGTGTGGACCTCGAGGATCTCCATGCCCGGGAAGAGCTTGGAGAGGCGCTCGCGCATGACCTCCTCGAGCGGCACGAAGCGGTCGTTGCCGAGCGGCACGAACCGGTTGAAGATCGGCGGGACCTTCACCCGTGCGAAGTGCTCCTTCCGCGTCCTCGGGTCGCGGATCAGGACCGCGAGATTGAGCGAGAGCCCGGAGATGTAAGGGAACGGGTGGGCCGGGTCGACCGCCAGCGGGGTGAGGACCGGGAAGACGCGTTCCTTGAAGAGCTTCTTGCAGTGCTTGACCTCGTCGTCGCTGAGGTCCTCCCAGTGGAGCAGCTCGATGCCCTGCTCCCGCAGCGCGGGGACGACGTCGTCGGCGAAGACGCGCGCGTGCCGCTCGGAGAGCTCGCGGGTGCAGCGCCAGATCTGCTCCAGCACCTCGCGCGGCATCAGCCCCGAGGCCGCGCGGACGGCGACACCGGCCGCGATCCGGCGCTTGAGGCCCGCGACCCGGACCATGAAGAACTCGTCGAGGTTGGAGGTGAAGATCGCGAGGAACCGGACCCGCTCCAGCAGCGGCAGCGACTCGTCCTCGGCCAGCTCGAGCACCCGCTGGTTGAACTTCAGCCAGGACAGCTCACGGTCGAGGAAGCGGTCCTCGAACTTCTCGACCTCGGCGAGCGCCTCGTGGTCGGGGAAGTACTCCGGCTCGACGTCGAACGGCTGGTCGGGGACGGCGGTCATGCTGGCGGTCGGGGCCTGCGGCGTGTCAAGGCTCATGCAGCCGCCTCCGTCAGGGGAACGACAGAATACGGACGCGGCCGCATGAGATTGTGGATGGTCGCTCGCTGACGCTCGCTCATGCGGCCCCCTCCGTCAGGAGAACGACAGAGTACGGACGGGGCCGCCTGAGATTGTCGATGGTCGCTCGCTGACGCTCGCTCATGCAGCCAGTGTGGCACCGGTGGGTGAACGGAAGGTGTCGTGCGACGTGGCGCCCGCAGGAGCCGCGGTTCGGCGGCTCAGAAGCCGTGGCCGCCGCCGGACCGGTGCGACGAGCGGTGGGAGGAGCCGCCGCCGAACGACCGCCGCGACGAGCTGCTCCAGCTCCGGCCGCCCCCGGACGATCCCCAGCCGCCACGGCTGCCGCCATCGCCGCTCGAGGGCTCCCAGACGAACTGGAAGATCGGCTCGTGGGCAGGTGAGGCGGAGCGACCGAAGCTGACCGGCGCGGCCGGCGTACGTCGATCGCGCTCGACTCGGCGGTCGGGGAAGATCTCGTGTCGCCAGTAGCCGTTGAGGTAGGGCCGCGAGTAGCGCCCGGCGTCCCAGTAGAACCGCACGCCGCCGGCGTACGGGAGGGTGCGGATCTCGGGTGTCTGCTGGTGGTCGAGCCGCTCGCGGCAGTCGGCACAGACCGGCACGGACATCTCGCGGCCGGTCTCGGGGGTGAAGGGGCGGCGGTCGATGCTGGGGCCGTGGCGCGGGTCGAAGAAGCACGGCGGAGTGCGCCCCGGGGCCGGGAGGCCCGCCTCCAGCGCGGCGATGACGGTGAGCTGGTAGCGCGCCTCGCCCAGCCGCTCGGTGACCTCCTCGGCCTCCTCGGGCGTGTCCATTCGGGACGGCTTGTCGAGCCGCTGCCGGGCCTCCTCGACCAGGTCGAGGACCCGCGTCGTCGCCGTCGCGACGGGCGCGTGGGGGTCGCCGGCGTACGGCGGCAGCGACCCGACCTTCTGCTCCAGCTCGATCACCTCCTCGGTGAGGGTGGGCCGGAGCGCCTCGGCGACCTCCTTGTCGGCCGTGATCCGCCGGCGGCGGCGCAGCCACCACCGGAGCCCGATGACGAGGCCGATGACGACGAGGATCGCGCCGACCACGAGACCGATGATCGGCCACGGACTGTGGTGGACGTGGCCGGCGCCGTCGAGGAAGGCGCTCAGGATGGCGTCGTACGCCGGCGCGCAGCAGTCGAGCGCGTGGTCAGCGGCGCCGCCGACGTCGTACGTCGGACCATCCTCGGCCCACTGGTCGGCCCAGAAGCCGCGGCCCTGGGCCTGGCTGGATGCGTCGACCAGCACGGCGTACGTGCCGTCGGCGCCGACCCGGTCATAGATCAGCCCGTCGACGTCGGCGGGGTCGTAGACGAGCCGCGCCGCGACGTAGGAGGAGACGTAGGAGGAGTACGCGTCCTCGTCGGACGCAGCGGGGTCGGCGAGCTTCGACGCCGGGATCACCGCGATCCGGACCGGGCCGTCGGTCTTCTTCGCCCGCGCGTCGAGCGCCGCGATCGTGGCCGCGTCGAGGTCGCCGTGGCGCACGCTGGGGTCGACCCAGAGCCCCGGCCGGGCGAGGTGGGCGGCGACCTGGTCGAGGTAGTTGTCGGCCGCCGTCCGGTCCGCGGAGGTCGAGATGGAGGGGCTGGAGTCGTCGTAGGACCCACCGGAGCCGCTGCTGCCGGACGCCTGGGCGGAGATCCAGATGATGACGCCGACGATCACGGCGAGCCAGGGGAGGACCTTCGCGAGGTTGATCTTCATCGGGACGCCTCTCGGGTGGGCTGACCGGTGATGCGGTCATAGCAGGACTGGCAGACGGGGATGGCACGGACGACGCCGCCGGGCGGCGCCCAGGACACGTCGGCGACGGAGGTGCCGTGGGCGGGGTCGAGGAAGCACGGCACCCGGCGCGAGGGCGGCGGGTCGCCGGCGAGGGTGGCGCGGGCGGTGGCGAGCTGCCAGCGGGCGTACTCCGCCACCTGGTCGATCCGCCGCAGCTCCTCCTCGGGAGCCGCCTCGGGGAGTGCGTCGACGCGGCGGCCGGCGTCGGCGTATGCGTCGAGCGCGGCGCGCACATGCTCGGCCACGCGCGGGTCGCTGGTCGGCAGGTCGGCCGCGTCGAGCTCCTCGCCGAGCCGGGTGACGTCCTCGCGGGCGAGGGCCGTGCGCTCCTGCGGTGTGTCGGTCTCGTCGCGGAAGGTCTGGTAGGAGGGCGCGTACGACGCCGGCCCGGCCCACACCTCGCCGGACGCCCGCCGCCGCGGGCGACGACGGACGAACGCCACGACCCATGCCGCGGCGGCGGCGAGCGCGGCGACCACGACGAGGACGAGCAGGACGACCAGCCAGGCCGGGAGGCCGTCCCCGCCCGCGTCCTGCTGACTGCCGGGCGCGCCCAGGCGGGTGAGGACAGCGTCCAGGATCTGGTACTGCTGCCCGAGGGTGTGGCGACCGACCTCGTCGGCCATGATCGCGCCGACCTGCTCGTCGCCCGACCGGATCGGGTCGTAGGAGCCGGCGTAGGTCCCGACGCCGGAGAAGCTCACCAGGAAGACGCCGGCGCCGCCGGTCCGTGCGTGCCAGGCGTCCGCGAGCCGGTCGGTGAACGCCATCGCCTGCTGCGGCGTGTGGCCGGCACCGAGCGCGAGCGCCGGCAGCACCGCCACGTGCACGTCGTCGCGCCAGCCCTCGATGCGGCTCGCGAGCGCGTCGGCCTGGGCCGGTGTCACCGCGCCCGAGGCCGGGCTGAGGTAGACCGGGCCCTCCTGCCAGGCGGCCACCGTCGCGTCCAGTTCGGAGGAGTCGGTCGGAGCGGCGTACGACGTCGTCGCGCTCCCGAGCGCGAGCAGGAGCGCCAGGGGTGCCAGGAGAGTCAGGAATGCCAGGCGTGGCACGGACGGCGGGACGGCGAGGATGCGGCGCACGGAGCCGTCCTGCCCGGCCGGACACCCCGCCAAACCATGTGACCGGGGAGTAGGTTGCAGTCCGTGAGCCTCAAGGAGACCCTCGTCCAGCCGTTCGTGCGGACCGTCGGACCACTGGCCGGCAGGACCGTGAACCAGGCCGTCCACGCCGTCCAGAAGGCGGCGTTCGTCGGCGCCATGAACCTCCCGCCCGGCGTCCAGCGCCGCCTCGCCGGCAAGCCGGTGGTGGTCGACGGCCAGACGCTCGCCGTCGACACGCAGCTGATGCTGAAGTTGAGCGACCTCTCGGGCGAGCCCGACCCGTCGACGCTGTCGATCCCGGACGGCCGGGTGGCGCTCGCGCGCCAGTCCGGCCTGGCCGGCGGCAGCCAGCCGATCGGCGCGGTCCGGTCGCTCACGGTTGCGGGCCTCCCGGCCCGGCTCTACCTGCCGACCGGTGCGCCCGCGGTCGGGCCGCTGCTCGTCTTCCTCCACGGCGGCGGGTTCATCTTCGGCGACCTGGACTCCCACGACGCCGCCTGCCGCTTCCTCGCCGAGCGGTCCGGGGTGCGCGTGCTCGCGATCGACTACCGGCTGGCCCCGGAGGCGCCCTTCCCGGCGGCGTACGACGACTCCGTGGCCGCCTTCGACTGGGCGGTCGACCACGCCGCGGAGCTCGGCGCGGACCCCGCGCGCATCGGTGTCGGCGGCGACTCCGCCGGCGGCAACCTGGCCGCCGAGGTGGCGCTGCACGCCCGGGAGCGGTGCGCGTTCCAGCTGCTGATCTATCCGGTCACGCAGACCGACGAGAAGACCCGCAGCCGCGAGCTCTTCGCCGAGGGCTTCTATCTCACCGACGGGTTCATCGCGGTCGCGACCGAGAACTACCTGCCCGCGGGCACCGACCCGCGCGACCCGCGGCACGCCCCGCTGCACGCCGACATCCCGTCGGGCGTCGCCCCGGCCTACGTCGCCACCGCCGGGTTCGACCCGCTGCGGGACGAGGGCGAGGCCTACGCCCAGAAGCTCGAGGACGCCGGGGTCAAGGTCACCCTCACCCGCTTCCCCGACCAGATCCACGGCTTCTTCAACGTCGTCGGAGCCGGTCACTCCGCCCGCGCCGCGGTCGCCCAGATCGCCGAGGTGCTGCGCGACGCGCTGTGACCCGACGGTTGTGAGTGTCAGCGCGGGCTATGGGCCTCGCTGGCACTCACAACCGGGTCACCGGCTCACGCGCCGGCGTCGGGCCGCCAGCGCAGGATCTCGCGGGTGAAGGCCTCGGCGTCCACCATGCGCGCGTCGACGACGACGGAGGACGCCTCCTCGCTGTGGAACTCGACCCGCCAGCGACGCTGCCCGGGCCGGCCGTGGATGCGCACGCCGGTGGCCTGGTCATAGAGGTCGTAGCGGTAGGTGCGACTGCCCTTCCGGATGTGGAGCACCCCGTCCTCCGAGACGGTGACCTCACCGGCGGTGAGGAGCCCGAGCTTGCTCTCCGGGGTGAACGAGCGGATCTCGGGTGGCTCCTCCGCGAGGGAGAGGGAGGGCCGGGACGGCGTCGGCTCGGCGTAGGCACCGCCGTGGCGCCCGCCGCGGGTCTCCTCCTCGGCCTCGTCCAGCTCGTCCTCGGGCTGGAAGCCGAAGCCTCGGTGACGGCCGAGGTCGAGGCGCGGGCCCAGGTCACGGTCGGCACCGATGCGCGGCAGCTGGCCGGTCTCGGCGAGCTCGACGGCCGCCATCCACGCGCTCGTCGGACCTGACCGGCCGGCGGCGGGCTCGGGCGCCGGGCCTCGGCCGGCGGTGCGGTCCGCGGCGTGCGCGGAATCCGCCGAGGCGGCGGAATCCGCCGGGGCGGCGGAGCGCGGCGGGGGAGCGGTGCCGAGCGCGGACTCGCTGGCGAGCGCGAGCTCGAGGGCCTGCAGCGACCTCTTGGACCCCTTGTCGCGCAGCGCGGCGACCAGCTTCTCGCGCAGCTCGGCCAGCTCGGCGGCGAGCTCGGTGGCGCGGCGCTCGGCGGCGAGCTGCTCCTTCTGCGCCTGCTCGACGAGCCCGGCGTGGTGGCGGATGGAGGCCTCGACGGCCTGCCGGTCGATCGCCCGCTTCTCCGCGACGGCTTCGGCCTCGGCGCGCAGCCGGTGGGCTTCGGCGGCGGACGCCTCCGCGGCCGCGCGCTGGTCGGCGGCGTCGCCGGCCTGCGCAAGGGCCTCGGCCGTACGCCGGGCGGCGGCCTCCCGCGCGGCCTCGGCCTCGGCGATTGCCTCATGGGCGGCGCGGGCCGACTCCTCGGCGGTGCGGCGCGCGTCGTGCGCGGCGGCGGCGTCGCGTTCGGCGGCAAGCCGGGCCTGGTGGGCCTCCGCCGCCAGGTCGGCATGCTCGGCGGCACGGTTGTCGGCGGCGGCACGCGCGGCGTGCGCGGCCTCCGCGGCGAGGTGGGCCTCGGCCGCCTCCGCGGCGAGCTGCTCCGCGCGCTCGTGGGCGGCACGCGCCGACTCGGCGGCCTGGCCGGCGGCCTCGCCGATCTCGGCGGCCCGCGACTCGGCCTCGAAGCGCGAGGCCTGCGCGGCCTCCGCCCTGTGCTGCGCATCGGCCGCGGCCTTCTCGGCGAGCTCGTGGAGACGGTGGGCCTCCGCCGCGGCGTCCGCCTGCCGGCCGGCCGCCTCCTCGGCGGCCTGGCGTCCCTCGGCATGCTCCTGGGCGGCGCGTTCGGCAGCCTCCCGGGCGGCCGCCGCGTCGTGGGCGGCCCGCTCGGCCGTCGTACGTCCCTCGTGGGCGGCCGCCGTCTCCGCCGACCGCTCGTGCGCGACCCGCTCCGCCTCCACGCGGGCCTGGTGGGCGGCCTCGGCCTCCTCGGCCCGGGCGCGCGCGCTCTCCTCGGCCCGCTGCCGGGCGAGGTGCGCCTCCGTGGCGGCCTCGGCATGGGTGTGGGCGCGCTCGTGGGCCTCATGGGCGGCGGCTGCGGCGGCCGTCGTCTCGGCGGCTCGGGCGCGTGCGGCCTCCTCGGCCTCCGCGCGGCGGCGCGCGCTGTCCTCGGCGGCCTGCGTGGCCTCCTCATGACGGCGTACGGCGGCGGCCGCCGCCTCCTCCGCCTCGGCGTGTTCCCGGGCACGCCGCTCGGCGAGCGCCTCCGCCTCGCCCCGCGCCGCGGCTGCCTCCGCGGCGGCCTGCTCGGCCGTCGTACGCGCCTCGTGCGCCGCTCTCGCCTTCTCCGCGTGCTCCCCGGCGACCCGGTCCGCCTCCGCGCGGGCGCGCGCGGCCTCGGCCGCGGCCTCCTCGGCGACGATCCGCTCGGCCGCCTGCTCCGACGCGGCCCGCTCGGCGCTGAGCCGTAGCGCGTTCGCCTGCTCGGCGGCGCGCGCGTGCTGCTCGGCGCGCGCGGCGAGCTCGTCAGCGGTCAGCGTGGGCGCCGGCTCGCCGGTCTCCCCGCCCGTACGGCGGAACCAGCGCCGTGCCTCGTTCGGGTTCGGCGTGTCCATCACGTCGCATGCTAGCGACGCGCCCACACCCCCGTATCCGGTTCAGCAGCCGATGACCCCTCGGCGGGGGCGTGTCAGTAGACCAGCGCCTGGACCCCGTCGGCGAGGATCTCCTCGGTGAAGGCGGCCGCGCCGGCGATCCGGATCCCCGGGGTGAGCGCCGACTCGGTCAGGTGGCGACGGGCGGCGCACTGGCTGCAGACGGTGACGGTCCCGGCCTCGCGGACGACGCGGAGCAGGTCGGGCAGCGGGGTGGCGTGGGGGAGGTGGAACTCCTCGGCGTGCCCGGGGACGGCGTACCACGCCGCCTCGCCGGTCAGCCACAGGCTGACCTCGGCCCCGGCGGCCACCGCGGCCGCCGCCACCGTGAACCCCTGGTTGCAGCGCTCCGCGTCCTCCGCGCCGGCGGTCACCTTCACGACAAGCTTTCGCACGCAGCCACCTTAGTGGCGGCACCACTAGACTCGCCCCGTGGCATTCGAGCTCCCCGACAACCTCCATCCCGACTGTGCGCCCGTGGCCTGGATGCTCGGCACCTGGCAGGGCAACGGTCACGGCGACTACCCGACGATCGAGCCGTTCCAGTTCGGCCAGGAGCTGATCTTCACCCACGATGGGCGGCCGTTCTTCCACTATTTCTCGCGGAGCTGGATCGTCGACCCCGAGACCGGTGACAAGGTCCGCGACGGGGCGCTCGAGACCGGCTTCCTGCGCTGCCGTCCCGAGG
Source organism: Nocardioides eburneus (assembly GCF_040838215.1). Classification (NCBI taxonomy): domain Bacteria; kingdom Bacillati; phylum Actinomycetota; class Actinomycetes; order Propionibacteriales; family Nocardioidaceae; genus Nocardioides; species Nocardioides eburneus. The sequence continues at coordinate 45,983 of NZ_JBFPJR010000005.1, forward strand.
GTCACATGGAGCTCCTGCTCACGCACAACACCGGGTTCGTGGAGATCTGGTACGGCACCGCCGAGGGCGGCAAGCTCGACCTGACGACCGACGCGGTGGCGCGGACGGAGACGGCGAAGGAGTACGTCGGCGGCAAGCGCCTCTACGGCAATGTCGAGGGCGACCTGCTCTACGCCTACGACATGGCGGCGATGGGGCAGCCGCTGCAGCCCCACACCTGGGCGCGGCTGCAGCGCGCGCCACGGTCCTGAGCGGGAGCTGACGAGGGTCATGGCAGGGTCGGAGGAGGACTGGCGCGAGGCGTTGCGGGCGAAGGGCTACCGGCTCACCCCGCAGCGCGAGCTCGTCCTCGCGGCGGTCGAGAAGCTCAGCCACGCCACCCCCGAGGACGTCCTGGCGGAGGTACGCCGGTCGTCCTCGGCGATCAACCTCTCGACGGTCTACCGCAACCTGGAGTTCCTCGAGGAGCTCGGCCTGGTGCGGCACGCCCACCTGGGTGACCGCGGCTCGACGTACCACTCGACCTCCGGCCGGGAGCATTTCCACATCGTCTGCCGGAAGTGTCAGCGGGTCTCGTCGGTTGACCCGGAGGTGGCTGCTCCGTTGGCGGAGCGGTTGCGCGAGAGCTATGACTTCGAGGCCGACCTCGGTCATCTGACCGTCTTCGGCGAGTGCACCAGCTGTGAGGAGCGTCCCGATCATGACCACGAGCACGAGTGAGCTGCTGAGCCTTCCGGGCGCCGTCGCGGGCGACGGCATCGACGCGCCGGTGGCCGCGCACTACGGCTCCTTCAACGTCGAGCAGCGCACGCTCGCGTCCGGCGAGGGGTTCGTCGACCTCTCCCACCGCGACGTCGTCCGCGTCGCCGGGCCCGACCGGCTGACCTGGCTCCACCAGCTCACGTCGCAGTACTTCGACGGTCTCGCTCCCGGCGTCTGGACCTCGGCGCTCGTGCTCTCGCCGCAGGGCCATGTCGAGCACTTCTTCTCCGGTGTCGACGACGGGGAGGCGTTCACCGCCTGGACCGAGCCGGGCGCCGGTGAGGCGCTGGTCGGCTTCCTGGAGCGGATGAAGTTCTGGTCCGACGTCACGGTCACGCTCGAGCCCTCGCTCGCCACCGTCTGGCGGCCCGCCGCGGACGGGGCCGGCGGTGGCGCCGACGGTGGCGCCGACGGTGGCGCCGAGGGCGGTGGCCTCGCGGGGCGCTACTCCTTCATCCCGCGCGAGTCGCTGCCGGCGTACGTCGACGCGGCGGGCCCGGCCTGTGGGATGTGGGCCTTCGAGGCGCTGCGCATCGAGCGCGGCGAGCCGCGGTTCGGGATCGACACCGACGAGCGGACCATCCCGAACGAGGTCGGCTGGGTGCCGGGGTCGGCGGGGGAGACCGGCGCGAGCTTCGCGGTCCACCTCGACAAGGGCTGCTACCGCGGCCAGGAGACCGTCGCTCGGGTCCACACCCTGGGCCGTCCGCCGCGGCGGCTCGTCCTGCTCCATCTCGACGGCTCGGAGAACCGTCTCCCCGCGGCCGGCTCCGCGCTCGAGCTCGGTGGCCGGTCGGTGGGCTTCGTCGGGTCCTCGGCGCGTCACTTCGAGCTGGGCCCGATCGCGCTCGGCCTGGTCAAGCGCAACGTCGATGTCGCCGCGCAGCTCACCGTCGACGGCATGCCCGCCGCGCAGGAGGTCATCGTCGACCCGGAGGTCGGGCTGCACGTGCGGCCGCTGCGCTGACGGTCGACGGGTGGTGATGGTGGCCCGGCCCGGGGGTAGTCCGGGACGTTTTGGTCGGTCTACTCGCAAGTAACCGACTCGAACGTCCCGGACTACCGCCGCCGCAGCCGCAGCCGACGTCGCAGCCGACGTCGCAACCGCCGCAACCGCAACCGCCGTCGACTCCGCGACCGACGACAGCGACCCATCACGACGTCAGGCGGCTCGATTGCGCAGGAAGCGCTGCCGCTGGGCATCGGTCAGAGCCAGCCGCTGGGCGACGGTGGTGGTCGGCGTCCACCACGACGGCGGCTCGACGGTCCACTGCCGCGGGCCGGGGAGCCGCTGCGCTCGTCGCCGTGCGTCGACGCTCCGCTGGAGGAAGGCGCCGGGGTCGACGCGGTCGGCGCCGACCATCGTGACGTACTCCAGCCCGACGCGGCGGAACACGGCCTCCCGACGCAGGTCCTTGGCGCGCTGGCGGCCTTCCAGGTGGAGCGGGCCGTCGTACTCCCAGGCCACGCCGGCCTCGGGATCGATCACGTCCGGAGTCCCGAGATGCCGGCCGTCGAGATCGAAGACCGGATGGTTGCACAGCAGCCCGGTGAGTCCCAGGTCGAGGCGAAGTGTCATCCGCATGTCGCTCTCCGCCGGTGACCAGCTGTTCTCGTCGGCCAGTCCGACCGCCGTCCGCAGCTGTCCGATGCCTGTCCACCCGTTGAGCCGTTCGGCCAGCCGGGCGACGCCGGCGATCGAGACCAGGTCGGAGTAGGCCGCCATGTCCAGGCACGCCGCGGCCGCGCGTACGTCGGCGGCGTACCGCATCTCGAACGCCACTGACCGCGTCGGGTCGGTGACGCGCAGGCCGTCGTGGAGGTAGAGCTCGTCGGGGCGGAGTCGTTCGGCGCAGATGAGGAGACCGGGTCGGGTGCGGACCTGGTGGTTGAGGACCGCGAGAGGCACCGGCCGCGGCTCGCCCCGGGGGTCGAATCCGTCGAACCAGCGCGCTCCCTTCCAGGCGAAGGCCGCCCAGCCGGTGACGGCGGCGTAGTCCGGCAGCACCGTCGCCGCCTCGAGCACCCGCTGCTGTGGCAGGTCGCCATCGACCGAGCTCGGGACGTAGAGGCCGCGGCTGGTCGATCGCCAAGCGCGGCCGCGCGCCTGCCGAGGTGTCGGCCCCGCCTCGCCCGTGGGATCGACCCGCACCGGGCGCACGAGACCCGGCCGCTCGGCCGAGTAGGCCGGCGGCTGGAAGTGCGGACGACGGGAGGCCACGACTCGAGGGTCCGCCATTCGCGAGCCGCCCGCATCCGGCTCTCCACAGAGGCTGACGGAGTCGGGCTACTCCGGGACGTTTCGGTCGGTCTACTCGGGAGTAACCGACTCGAACGTCCCGGACTACCTCGGGCGCCTGCCGGACGAATCCGGCGAGGTCTCAGTCGCGGGCGTACTGCACGTGCGTGTCGGCCTGGGTGTGGGTGAAGCCGAGCCCGGAGTAGAGGCGTACGGCGGGCTCGTTGTCGGCCTCGACGTAGAGGTGGATCTCCCGGACGTCGGCGAGGTGGTGCAATCCGGCGAGGGTGAGGTGCTTCCCGAGGCCGCGACCCTGGGCGGCCGGGTCGATGCCGACGACGTAGACCTCGCCGAGGTCGGCGCTGTGGCGCTTGGTCCAGTGGAAGCCGAGCAGGCGCCCGGTCGCGGTGTCCCAGGCCTCGATCAGCCCGGCGGGCTCGAACCACGGCTCGCCCATGCGCTCGGCGAGGCCCGCCCGGTCGAGTGCACCCTGCTCGGGGTGATGGGCGAAGGCGGCGGCGTTGACCCGGAGGAGCTCGTCCTCGTCTCCGGCCCGGAAGCCGCGGATCTCGACCCCGTCCGGGGCCGGGCCGAGTGAGGCCAGATCGGCGGTGGGCCGCCGCATCACCCACAGCTCCCGCGCGCGACGCCAGCCGTGGGAGGCGGCGAGGGCGGCCGCGGCGGGGTGGTCACCGTGGGACCAGGCCGTCAGCGGCTGGTCGGCCGGCGCCTCGCGCAGCAGCCGCTTGCCGAGCCCCGTGCCACGGTGGTTCGGCAGGACGACGAGCGACAGGTCCTCTCCGATGAGCAGCCCGACGCCGCGGTTGTCGCCCCAGATCCGAACCTGCTCGGGATGATGACGAAGGGTCAGGAGTGTGGCCTCGTCGAGTGGAGCCACGCCGTCGGCCGCAGCCGTGGCGGCCGCGACCGCGAGGACTCCGGAGGCGCCGATCAGAGCCCGGCTCCGAACCGCTGGGCCGGCGTCGACACCGTGCCGCCACCGGCGATGCGGGCCGCGTCCGCCTGGCTCTCGGCGTTCTTGGCCGGCAGGACGAAGCGGTAGCCGACGTTGCGGACCGTGCCGATGAGCGTCTCGTTCTCCGGGCCGAGCTTGGCGCGCAGGCGGCGGACGTGGACGTCGACGGTGCGCGTGCCGCCGAAGTAGTCATAGCCCCACACCTCCTGCAGCAGCTGCTGGCGGGAGAAGACCCGGCCGGGGTGCTGGGCGAGGAACTTGAGGAGCTCGAACTCCTTGAACGTCAGGTCGAGGGGGCGGCCGCCGATCTTGGCGGTGTAGGTCGCCTCGTCGACGACGACCTCACCGGAGCGGATGACGTGCGCCTCCGGATCGGTGGCGTCCCGCTCGGCGGCGAGCCGACCGACGGCGAGCTTGATGCGCGCCTCGAGCTCGGCCGGGCCGCACGTGTGGAGGACGACGTCGTCCATGCCCCAGTCGTGGCTGACCACGGCGAGCCCGCCCTCGGTCACGATGAGCAGAACGGGGACGTCGGTGCCCGTCGTACGGATCAGACGGCACAGGTCGCGAGCGTGGGCGAGGTCCTGACGGCCGTCGACCAGGAGCAGGTCGGAGTCGGGCGCCTCCAGCAGCGCACTGCCCTCGGCGGGCAGGATCTTGACCTGGTGGCCCAGCAGCGCGAGGCCTGGCAGCACCTCCGCCGACGGCTGGAGGGAACTGGTCAGCAGCAGGAGGGTGCTCATGTGGAATTTCCTTCGGCAGGAGTCAGGAGCACCGAAACGCAACGTTGGGCTTCGGCCGTTGATCGTGGTCGCATACTAACGAAACACCACGGTCACAGCGGAAGGGTCCCACCGGGAAGAGTGATGAACGCAATCGTTGTGCGCTATTGGGCCGCCGCCAAAGCGGCCGCCGGGACCGACAGTGACACGCTCGAGGTCGAGGGTCCGATCACCATGAGCGAGGTCGTACGCCGGGCCGTGGCCCTGCACCCGGGGACGCGGCTGCCCGACGTCCTCGCGACCTGCTCCGCCCTCCTCGGGGACAGCCCCGTGGGGACGCGAGACCCCGACGGGATCGAGGTCCCGCCGGGGTCACAGGTGGAGTTCCTGCCGCCCTTCGCCGGGGGCTGAGCGTTAGTCCGGGACCTTCCGGTCGGTCTACTGACGAGTAACCGACTCGAACGTCCCGGACTATCCCGACTCCGGGGTGGAACCTCAGCGCTCGATCGCGGCCGGCTCGGACGTGCCGCCGGTCGAGATCTCGATCTTGCGCGGCTTGGCCCTCTCAGCGACCGGAACGACCAGGCGCAGCACGCCGGCGTCGTACGCCGCCTCGATGTGCTCGAGGTCGAGGTTGTCGCCGAGGACGAGCTGACGGCTGAAGCTGCCGCGGACGCGCTCGTTGGCGAGCATCTGCCAGTCGCCGTTGTTGGGGACCCGCTCGGCCTTGACGGTCAGGACGTTGCGCTCGACGTCGAGGTCGATGGTCTCGGGGCTGACGCCGGGAAGGTCGAACTCGATGACGAAGCGGTCGCCCTCGCGCCACGCGTCCATGGGCATGACCGCGGGGCGGTTGGTCGTGCCGAGGAGCTGCTGGGTGAGGCGGTCGAATTCGCGGAACGGGTCGGTGCTTCGAAGCAGCATGACTACCTCCTGAGGGGAATCGTTGACGTGACTCGGATGTGGGGGCGGGGCCTCCCGTGGGGACCTCGGAAGGCGCCCGCATCTGTATCAACGGTGACAGATTTCTTATATTCCTTTCCTCAGGCAGAATCAAGAGGGTGAGCGAGAGAACCCGGGCGGTGTACGCGATCTCCGTCGCGGCCGAGATGGCGGAGCTGCAGATCCAGAACCTGCGCGTCTATGAGCGGCGTGGGCTGCTCGACCCGGCGCGGACCCCGGGCGGCACCCGCCTCTACTCCCTGGCCGACGTCGAGCGGCTGATCCGCATCCGCGAGCTCCTCGCCGACGGCCTCAACCTCGCCGGGATCGGCCACGTGCTGGCCCTGGAGGACGAGGTCTCCCGCCTCCGCGCCGACAACGTCCGCCTGCGGGCACGGCGGCCGGCGGAGTGAGTCTGCGGAACGAGGGTGGAATGAGCGCGTACGCCGAGCGGTTGGCCCTCTCGTGAGTACCGGACTCTGGATCGCCCTGGTCGCCGTCGTCGTGGCGGTCGCCTTCGGTGCCTACCGCGCGCTGACCGACGGGCGCTTCCGCGGGACGCGGGCCGTGGGCGGGGCCGACGCGCCCGGCGGGTCGGACGCCGCCGCGGGCGACCCAGACGCGAGCGACCCCGCCGCGAGCGGCCCTGCCGCGCCCGTTGCTGCCGCGAGCGCCGGCGAGCCTGGGGAGACGACATGGACCTCCCTGGCCGAGGCGGCGGGCGTGGCGCCGGGGGAGCGGGCGACGTTGGTGCAGTTCTCGAGCGCGTTCTGCGCGCCGTGCCGCACGACGCGCCGGGTGCTGGCGGACGTGGCCGAGGCGGTGCCGGGGGTCGTCCATGTCGACATCGACGCGGAGGAGCACCTCGACGTCGTACGCCGGCTCGGGATCCTGCGCACGCCGACGACGATCGTCCTCGATGCGGCCGGTCACGAGGTGGCGCGAGCGGCCGGCGCGCCGCGCAAGGAGCAGGTCCTGAGTGCCCTCCCGGCCGCGGATCTTCAGGGCGATCTCGAATCCTGATACGCGGATCTTGGAATACGAGACAGCGATTTCGACAGGATTTCTCGACAGGCTAGGGTCGTCCCATGCTCTCGACCATGCTGACCAAGCGCCGCGCAGTGGACCACTGCCGCGTGCGCTCGTCGCTGTGTCGAATGTGCGGCTGAGTCGCAGTGACCTCTCGCCTGTCCTGAGTCACTGCATGCGAGCGTCGGACCACCGACGCGTGCCCACAGTCCCTGCCCAGGAAGAGCATCGTCATGTCAACGTCTGTCCTCGCGCGGCCGGCCGGCACCACCGCCGGCATCGACCCGCGTGGCCCGCAGTTCACGGCGGCGGTCACCGTCGTCGTACTCCTGCTGGCGCTCGCCCTGCCGACCGCCGCGTCGGTCGTGCTGACGGTTGTCCAGATGGTGTTCTTCGCGATCGGCGCGGCGCTCGGTGTCCAGCGGACCCCGCACTCCTGGGTCTTCCGGACGCTGGTGCGGCCCCGACTCGCAGCGCCGGCCGAGCTGGAGGACTCGGCCCCGCCGCGGTTCGCCCAGGCCGTGGGACTCGTCTTCACGGTGGTCGCGCTGGTGGCGTACGCCGCCGGCGTCCCGCTCCTCGCGCAGGTGGCCCTGGGCCTCGCGCTGGTCGCCGCCGTCCTCAACGCGGTCTTCAGGTTCTGCCTGGGCTGCGAGCTCTACCTGCTGATCAAACGAATCGCCTGACACACAGACCCCGCGCCAAGGGTGGCGCAGAAGAAAGGTACGAACATGAGCCGCGAGAACTCTCTCGTCACTGCCCAGTGGGTGGAGGAGCACCTGGACGACCCGAAGGTCGTGCTGGTCGAGGTGGACGAGGACACCTCCGCCTACGACAAGGGCCACATCAAGGGCGCCATCAAGCTCGACTGGACGACCGAACTCCAGGACCAGGTCCGCCGCGACTTCGTCAACAAGCAGCAGTTCGAGGCGCTTCTCTCCGCGAAGGGCGTCGCCAACGACGACACCGTCGTGCTCTACGGCGGCAACAACAACTGGTTCGCCGCCTACGCCTACTGGTACTTCAAGCTCTACGGCCACCAGGACGTCCGCCTTCTCGACGGCGGCCGCAAGAAGTGGGAGCTCGACTCCCGCGAGCTGACCGACGAGGCGCCCTCGCGGCAGGCCACGACCTACACCGCGCAGGAGCAGGACAAGTCCATCCGCGCCTTCCGCGACGAGACCGTCGAGGCCATCGGCGTGAAGAACCTCGTCGACGTGCGGTCGCCTGACGAGTACGCCGGCCGGCTGCTCGCCCCGGCCCACCTCCCGCAGGAGCAGGCTCAGCGTGCGGGCCACATCCCCACCGCGGCCAACGTCCCGTGGTCGAAGGCGGCCAACGACGACGGCACCTTCAAGTCGGACGACGAGCTGAAGAAGATCTACGAGGAGGCGGGCGTCGACTTCTCGAAGGACACCATCGCCTACTGCCGCATCGGCGAGCGCTCCTCGCACACCTGGTTCGTGCTCAAGGAGCTCCTCGGCCAGGAGAACGTCAAGAACTACGACGGCTCGTGGACCGAGTACGGCTCCCTCGTCGGCGTCCCGGTCGTCCTCGGCGACGACGCTGGGGAGGCCTGATGTGCGGCGCGACTGAGGGCGGGCTCTCGCTCGCCGGCGTGGACGTGGCCAAGGAGGCCGTGATCCAGGGCCAGGTCACCCGTGGCGGCGAGCCGGTGCACGGCGCCTACGTCCGCCTGCTCGACAAGACCGGTGAGTTCACCGCCGAGGTCCCGACCTCCGCGACCGGCCACTTCCGGTTCTTCGCCGGCGACGGCCAGTGGACCCTGCGCACCCTCGCGCCGAAGGCCGAGCCGGTCGACAAGGTCGTCCACGCCGCGACCGGCAACGTCGCCGAGGTCACCATCCCGATCGGCTGACGACGACGTCGTACGACGGCCCGCTCCTGCTCCGGCAGGGGCGGGCCGTCGGCGTTCGTGGCGGTCGCTGCCGGCCCACCGGGGGTAGTCCGGGACGTTCGGGTCGGTCTACTGGTGAGTAACCGACGCGAACGTCCCGGACTACCCCGCCTCGGGCGGCCGCAGCCCTACGGCGTCTCGAGGATCAGCGTGATCGGACCGTCGTTGACGGAGGCGACGTCCATGTGGGCGCCGAAGACGCCGCGCTCGACGTGGGCGCCGAGGCGCTCGAGCTCCGCGCAGACGGCGAGGTAGACCGGCTCGGAGACGGGCCCCGGGGCGGCGGCGGTCCAGGTCGGGCGGCGGCCCTTGCGCGCGTCGCCGTACAACGTGAACTGCGAGACCACCAGGATCGGTGCGTCGATGTCGGAGGCGGACTGCTCGTCCTCGAGGATCCGCAGCCCCCAGATCTTGCGGGCCATCCAGGCGACCTGGTCGGGGCCGTCGTCGTGGCCGACCCCGAGCAGCACGAGCAACCCCGGCGAGGCCAGCGACCCCACCACCGTCCCGTCGACGCTCACGGACGCGGACGACACTCGGGTCACGACGGCACGCATGGGTAGCACCCTAGATTGGCCCCATGACCGGACTGCTCGTGACCGTGGCGCCCACCGGCGCGGAGACGGCGAAGGCGGACTGCCCCCAGCTCCCGACCACCCTCGAGGAGCTGGTGAGCACCGCCGGGGAGTGCGAGGCGGCGGGGGCGCGGATGATCCACGTCCACATCCGCGACGCGGACCACCGCCCGACCCTCGATCTCACCCGGCTCACCGACACCGTGCAGGCGCTGCGCGAGCGGACCGACCTGATCGTCCAGCTCTCGACGGGCGGCAGCGTCCACGACCCGCTCGAGGAGCGCCTGAAGGTCCTCGACGCCGCCCCCGACGCGTGCAGCCTCACGATGGGGACCACCAACTTCGGCGACGACGTCTTCTCCAACCCGTGGCCGTTCGTGACGGAGCTCTACCAGCTGACCCAGGAGCGCCGGGTCGTACCGGAGTTCGAGCTCTTCGACCTGGGCCACGTCGCGAGCCTGCGGCGCCTGCTGGACCGCTTCGGCCTTCCGTACGGCGGCCGGGTGCACGTCGACTTCGTGCTCGGTGTCCCGGGCGGGATGCCGGGGACGGCCCAGGCGCTCGTCAGCGCCGTCACCGCGCTCCCGCCCGAGGTGACGAGCTGGTCCGCGACCGGGGTCGGCCGCACGACCCTGCCGGTGATGCTGGCCGCGCTGAGCATGGACGGCCACCTCCGGGTCGGCATGGAGGACGTGCTGACGCTGCGCCGCGGCGTACCCGTCGAGCACAACCGCCAGCTCGTCGACCGCGCCGTCGAGGCGGGCCGCCTGGCCCAGCGTGAGCCGTTGACCCCCGCCGACGCACGGTCGCTGCTCGGCCTGCCCTGAGCGCCGGCCCCTGAGCGCCGGCCAAGGCCGGCTCAGCGCCGGCCCAGCCCGGACCCGGGGTCGGACCAGAGCGGGACCCCAGCACCCGGGACCACCCACCTGGTCTAGAGGTCCAGACCTGTGTCACCTATTTTGGGGAAGCGGCTGCGCGAGGCGCCTCCTTCGAGCATGCTTTACCTTCGTACAGATAGGTCGACGGCCGACCCTGCTCCGGGTCTCGGCAGGAGGACACATGAAGAAGCTGATCGTCGCGATCCTCGCGGCGTTCCTGATGGCGGCCGGCCTGACAACGGTGTCGGGGGGCGCCTCCCAGGCGTCGCCGGTGCTGGCCAAGACAAGCAGCAAGTGCGGCACTCCGGGCTACGGCCTGTGCCCGAAGGCTCCGCGTCCGGGGATCAAGAAGCCGCGGGCGCGCGCCCACCACGCCGGCTGGTTCCGGGTCGGCAACCCGCGCCACCTCGGTGGCAAGATGCGGATCACGATCGTGGACCCGCAGGGCCACAAGCGTGTCATCACGCGGTGGACGTTCAAGAAGGACGTCTCGGTGAAGATCTGGAACCTCAAGCGCGGCACCTACCGCGTCTGGGTGACCTTCACCCCGAAGGGTCACTACCGCCCGGTCTACCCCAAGTACCGCTGGTGGACCAGGGGCTGATCCGAGCCGTTCGCTTCGCTGACGGGCCCCGCGGCGTGCCGCGGGGCCCGTTTCCCATGTCTGTGATCCTGAGGTAGCTCATGCGCGTGTCGAATCCCAAGCGGTGGATCCTCTCCGCCGTCGGGGCCCTGGTCGTCGTCCTGGTGGTGCTCGGCGTGTACGCCGCCTGGCAGGCCCACCAGGTCCAGAGCAGTCTCTCCGCGGCGACCGACGACGCGGCCCACCTCCAGTCCGCCGTCGCGGACGGAGACTCGGCCGGCATCGACCGCGCGCTGGCGAGCCTGCGCACCCACAGCCGCGACGCGCACGAGCGCACCGACGGCTGGGTGTGGTCGCTGGCGACCCACCTGCCGGCGTACGGCGACGACGCCCGCGGTGTCCGGGTGGCGAGCCGCGTCGTGGCGGACCTCAGCGACCAGGGGCTGGCCTCGCTCGCGCAGTCGGCGACGGACCTGTCCACGATCGTGCCCAAGGACGGCAAGGTCGACATCGCCGCGGTGACGAAGCTGCAGGGCGGCATCGCCGACGCGTCGACCGCGCTCGCCGGCGCCCGCGACGAGCTGGCCACGCAGGACCCGTCGGGCTACCTGACCGGGCTGAAGAACCGCTACCGCGACCTCGAGGGCCGGATCGACAGCGCCGCCTCGACGATGGCGAGCGCGGACATCGCGGCGAAGATCCTGCCGACGATGCTCGGCGGCGACGGCCCGCGGAACTACCTCCTCGTCATGCAGAACAACGCGGAGATCCGCAGCACCGGCGGCCTCCCCGGCGCGGTCTCGCTGCTGCACACCCAGAACGGCAAGATCACGATGCCGGTGCAGGTCGCGGGCAACGAGATCCCGATGCGCAAGTCCTCCGTCCTGCCGCTGACGGCCGCGGAGCGCAACATCTATGGCGACCAGCTCGGCACCTACTTCCTCGACGCCAACGTCACCCCCGACTTCGCCCGCACCGCCGACCTGTGGAAGGCGCGCTGGGAGGAGGTCCGTGGCGAGCACGTCGACGGCGTCATCACGGTGGACGCGGTCGAGCTGGGCTACCTCCTCGCCGCCACCGGCCCGGTGACCGTCCAGGGCGTCGAGCTCACGCCGGACAACGCCACCGACGTCCTCCTGCACCAGGTCTACGTCAAGATCCCGGACCCGACGAAGCAGGACGTCTTCTTCCGGGCGGTGGCCAAGACCGTCTTCGACCGGATCGCCAACGGCACCGGCTCGCCGCAGGCGCTGATCCGTGCGCTCGGCAAGGGCGCGATCGAGCACCGCGTCCTCATCCACTCCTTCCACGCCGACGTGCAGAAGCGCCTCACCGGCACCCCGGTCGCGGGCGACTTCGTGACCGCCTCGACGTCCAGCCCGCAGGTCACCGTCAGCCTCAACGACTCGACGATGTCGAAGATGAGCTACTTCCTGCGCTACGACGCGGCCGTACGCTCGACCTACTGCACCTCGGGCGTCCAGGGCCTCACCGGCAGCGCCACGTTCACGAGCACGCTCTCGAAGGACAACGTGGCAAAGCAGACGCCCTACATCCTCGGCGGCTATCGCGACTTCCAGATCAGCAAGGGCAGCCAGATCGTCACGATCTTCATCCACGGCCCGGTCGGCGGGACGATCAGCCACGTCATGCAGGACGGCAAGCCCGACTCGACCGCCTGGCTCTCCCACGAGGACGGCCGGCCCGTCGCCCAGCTCTACGTCACGCTCGAGCCGGGTCAGAAGGTCGACCTCGGCTGGCAGATGAAGTCCGGCAAGGGGCAGACCGGCGACGCCGACCTCGACGTCACCCCCGGTCTCGACTCCTCCGCCAGCGCCGCGAAGTCCTCCTGCCACTGACCGTCTCCGCCCGCTGGGCGGGAGCGAATCATCGCCAGGGGTCGCACGGCGGCGCAGGTCACCTCCTCTGGGGCCGTGACCTGCTCTAGACCACAGCCGTTGAGCCCACATGAGCAGTGGCAGACCCCACGATCGCTACTTCGCTCTGTCCGAGCGCGAGCAGCGCCAGGTCCAGGCTCTCCTGGCGAAAGGCGCGAAGGCCGGCCGGGCGCCGGACCATGCGGCGATCGAGGCGGCCATCGAGTTGGTCCTGGGCCGCCGGGCGTGGAAGCGCAACGACCGCCGTCGGGATCACCACTCCGATGACTGAGCGGCCGGACGAGTTCAATAACGATCGCGGTGGAACGAATGGTTCCCCCGGCCAAGCGGGAACCCTGGAGGAAGTGCGGCAGCCCCCCGGGTGACCTGTCGCGGTGCCAGCGGGACACTCGCCTGAGGGCTGTCGCACCCCGTGGCCCGCGCCGGATCGTCGTCGGCACCCGATCGCCGTCGACGCCGACCGTCCCTCTCGGCGAACGATGGAGAGACGAGTCAGGCTCACGCGGCGCCCGACGGGAGGGGCGCGTCGGGTGGTCGACGCGGCGCACCGGTCCCGAGAAGGGGGAGGACACGGGCGACGAGGCGCGAGGGCCGGCCACCGAGCGGAAGCGAGGTCGGACGCGGCGTCGCTTCGCGCGTGCCCTTCAACAGTTGGAGGCAGAGCAGCCAGCGCTCGCGCGGCGGCAGCCGCCGCGTCCAGGTCAGGCCGCTGAGCGTGCCGAGCAGCCGCGTCGTCTGCTCCTGGTCGAGCCCGCTCTCACCCAGCAGCCCGCGAAGCGCCTCCGGCCCGAGCGCGCGGTCGCGGCCGGCGTACAGCTCACGGACGGTGCTGAGGGGGTGGGCGCTGACGTAGCCCAGCGCCGCGCGGCGTACGACGGGCATCACCTGCGCCCACAGGTCGTCACCGGCGGTGGGGGCGAAGGTGGCGACGCCCTGGAGCAGCGCCCGGCGGACGCAGTCGCGGAGCTCGCGCCGGTCGATGGCGGGGTGCCGGTAGCGGTGGGCGACGGCGTCGGCGCGGCAGAGATTGAGCGCGGCGATCTCGACCATCAGACGACTCCGGGCGAGGGCGTCGTGGCACGTGGGGACCCGGCTGAGCAGGTCCGCCGTCCGCGCGCGTCGCTCGGCGCGCGTCAGGTCCTCGAGCCGCCCGGCGACGCCGCGCGGGGGAGATCCACCTGCCGAGGGGTGAGGAGCGGTCATGCTTGATCAGCTCCTGAGATCGCTGGTCGGTCTCGCCGTCTGCTGAGCGAGTGGTGAGGCACGGGGCCCGTCCATTTCGTGTCTAGCACACCGCTGATCGACCGACCAGGGCCCAAGGCCACCGCCGATGCGCATCGTCCGGAGCCGACCTGGCGGCGGGTGCGAACAGGCCCCAGCCTCCCCCTGAGGCTGGGGCCTTTCGTCGGCCCGCGGTGAGTCGTGGGGACGTCGCGAGCCGTCGCAGACGCTATCGAGAAAAATTGTCGCGCGGGGTGGTTTTCGGGAACTCCGTGTCGGGTACTGGCCGTCACTTTCCCTGCGCCTCGCCGCTCGGTGCGCGGGAAGGAACGACGGCCCCGGCACGCTCACGCAGAGTGACGGGGCCGAGTCGTGCCACCCGCACGCGCGCGAATGCTTCCCCCCGCCCGCTGGGCACCGACAGGTAGTGCGACAGTCCGGCCGGGTGACCCACCGCGGTGCTCACCCCAGGGGACACTCCGAGCCGGACTGCCGCACCCAATCTAGACCCGCCGCCCACGCCGTCGGCCAATCGCCTGAGTACGACGACGGTTCCTGCTGGCGTGCCTCCAGGGTCCCGTCCGTTCGATCTTTGGGCGCCATCGGCAACACCGAACGGGCCAGGATGTTGAAACAGTGGCGGCTGATTCGGTGCGCTTGGGTCCCCGCCTGTCGGCTTCGGCTCAGCGCGCGTCGAGTTCGTCCTCAAGGTCGCGCAGTTCCGCCAGCGCTGCGCGCTGGCGCGCGAGTCGGGCCCGCTTGAACGCGCGAACATCGGCTGTCTTGAGGCGGTGATGCGACCCGACCTTGTGTGCGGCGATGTCGCCGCGGTTGATCATCTTCATGAGCGTCGTTCGTGACACGCCGAGCTGTTCGGCAGCGACTGTCGTGGTGAGCTCGTCGGGCATGGAGCCAACCGTCACCGTGCCGCCGGAAGCCATCGCTTCCAGAACTTGGCGGATGATGCCCGCGAGCTCCCGGGGCACCGAGGCCGTCAGGTCATGAGGCAGCTCGACGACGAGGTCATCGCTGCCGGCGAGCCTCTCGAGCAGCGTCTTCGCCTGCACTCGCTCTTCGCGCGCCACGAGCACGCGACTTTGTGTCTCGACCGTGCCGGTCACCTTGATCACTCCCATTGCATTGTGTGTTGCACTTGCAAGTGTGCGTGGTTGCAGACACAACTGCAACCCTTCAAGGCTGCTTGCATGCTCACGGCTAGACCGATGAGGCAAACAGGGGTGGCAGCTGTCAGCGATCCTCGACGGCCCGCTCGCCACAAGATGCTTGCCGTCGCTTCACCGTGGACGTTCCGGCTCCTCGATCCCTTCCGCCGGTCCGTCGACCGCCTCCTGTCGCAAGCTGCGAGCCTCCCATGCGTTCGATCTTTGGGCGCGTTCAGTGAGACCGAACGGAGCGAAAAGATGAACGGCAGCGCCGGCCAAGCGTGGATCAACGGGAAGTGGGCGGACCCGGTGGTGGCCCTTCCTGCGCCGACTGCTCGATGAGTTGGACGACCGCCTGTTCAGCGTCAGTCATCCACTGCTTGATGTCCGCAGGGGTCGCACCCTGCCAACTCAACACTGACAGGAGCAGGCTGAGCAGGCTCATGATTTCGCCCCTGCTCCAGCCCGTCGTGGCGCGACGTAGCATGCCAGCGATGCGGGGGTTCGTCGTCTCGACCGCGGCCACCGGGTCCTCAGGCTGGTCCTCGACAATCCGAACCAGCGTCAGCCGAAGCGACTCGACCACATCCCAGCTCCATGCCGGCCCGGAACGCATCGCGATAGAGCCATCGACCACGTCGAAGGTGCCGTCGATGAACTGGGCGCGACCGCCGCAGCGGGGACAGTTGACGGTGTTGTTGCTGAACGTCACGTTGGTGGCGCCCTCGATCCAGATGCCGCCGCTCGGTTGGAACGTGTAACCGCATCGCGCGCAGCGTGCAGGAATCGAGACCATGCCGATCACGGTAGGACGACGAGGCCATCGGCGCAGCGGAATCGGCGTGTGGGAACGCTGCTCCGGGCGTCCCGCGCTTCGACCTCTCAGTACCTAGCCACTGTCATGTGGTCTGGACACGCCGTGCGAACCCCCAATACTGGGGTTGTCCAGTCCACCCAAAACGTGAACAGGGCCCACCTGGACCCTGTGTAATGGTCCGGTCGGAACGGTGCACCGAGGCCCGTTCCGCGTCAGTCAGTCGTGCATGGGGCATGACGCGGGAAGGAACCCTCGCCAGTGGAGATCACTGACTACTTGAAGATCGTGCGCCGTCGGTGGGCATGGATCGTGGTGACGACGCTCGTGTGCGCGGCTGCGGCGGTGGCGCTCACGCTGGTCCAGACGAAGGAGTACGCCTCGAGCGCCCGCCTCTTCGTTTCGACATCGAACCTCGATGACGCCAGCGCGCTCAACCAGGCCGGCCAGTTCTCGCAGGCACGCGTGCAGTCGTACGCCGACCTTGTCTCCTCGCGCGAACTCGCGCAGCAGGTCATCTCGGACCTCCACCTCTCGACGACGCCCGCCGATCTCTCCGGGCAGGTGAAGGCCACGGTCGCGACGAACACGGTGAACCTCACCCTCACTGCGACCGATCCCGACCCGCATCAGGCGCAGTCGATCGCGCAGTCGTACGCCGAGCACCTCACTGACATGGTTCGCCAGCTGGAGACGCCGCCGGGCAAGAAGCAGGCGCCGATCAAGGCGACGATCGTCGACAACGCCTCGTACTCCGACGCTGCGGTCTCTCCGAAGCCGGTCCGCAACATCGGCCTCGGCGTCGTCCTTGGGCTGCTCATCGGCTTCGGCCTCGCCGTGCTCCGCCAGACGCTCGACACCCGGATCAACTCGACGGACGACCTCGCAGAGGTGACCGAGGCTCCGGTCCTGGGCGCCATCACGTTCGACTCCGATGCGACGAAGACGCCACTGGTCAGCGACATCGAGTCCCACTCGCCGCGCGCCGAGGCCTTCCGCGTGCTGCGGACGAACCTGCAGTTCATTGACGTCGACAGCGCGCAGAAAATCTTCGTAGTGACGTCCGCGGTGCCGAACGAGGGCAAAACCTCGACCGCTACCAATCTTGCCATCAGTCTTGCCCAGGCCGGCGTACGAACCTTGCTCCTCGAGAGCGACCTGCGTCGTCCGAAGGCTCACGCGCAGCTTCAGCTCGACGGCGCGGTCGGTCTCACCAACCTGCTCGTCGGGAAGGTGTCCTTTCCAGATGCGGTCCAGAAACACGACGCCAGCGGCCTCGAGTTCATCGCCGCAGGCCCGGTCCCGCCGAACCCGGCCGAGCTACTTCAGTCGCACGCTATGCAGGATATCCTCGACCAGCTCCGCAAGGAGTACGACGTCGTCATTATCGACGCCCCTCCGCTCCTGCCAGTCACCGACGCCGCGCTCCTCGCCTCTCGGGCCGACGGGGCTCTTCTTCTCGTACGCCACGGCAACGTCACGCGTGACCAAGTTCGACACTCGCTCGATCGCCTCGCACAGGTCGACGCTGCCCTCGTAGGCGTTGTCATCAATGGGGTGCCGGGCAGGAACCGCAAGTACGGCTACGGGTATGGGTACGGCTATGCCCCCGACACCGCCGGACAGGTTGACAAGGGATGAGTGGATCTATGACGGGGACGGTTGTTGTTCTCGCCAAGGCATTCCCGCCGGTGCTGGGCGGCGTTGAGACTTACTCCGAACAGGTTGTGCGGGCATATTTGCGGGCGGGCTGCGGCGTCGTCGTGCTCACGCAGACCGAAGGGAATTCTGGGTGGGGAACGCGCAGCACGCCCGACGGAGCATTCCGCTTGTGGAACGCCGGGCCAGGCGGACAGGTCACCGTCTTTCGACGGATGCTTCGCGAAGCGTGTTCGGCGGCGAAGGCGTGCGATGGTGTTATCGGCGTCCACTCGACTACTTGGCGTGTGGGTGTCGTGGCGGACATGGTGTTCCGAACAGTGCCGCGAGTGGTCACTGTGCACGGACGTGAGGTGCTCAACTTCCCGCCAGGCGCCCGCCCGTTGATGCGCCGCGTGTTCCGCCGCGCGGCGACGGTGCTTGCGGTCTCCGCGGAGACTCGGGCCGTCGCGTTGGCCGCCGTCAGACCGAAAGACAGCGCCAGGTGGCAGGTCGCGCACAATGGGCTCACGGACGCGCTGAGGGCGGAGAACTCTATGCGTACCGCCCATGACGGCCCAGTGCGCTTGCTTTCCTTGTGTCGACTGGTTGCCCGGAAGAACGTTCGAAACGCGGTCGAAGCAGTCGCGTCGCTTGATGAAGCGGTGCGGAAATCGATCGACTTCCGCATCGCGGGCAAGGGCCCTGAGGTCGAGACGATCCAGCACACGATTGACCGCAACGGTCTCGGTGGGCAGGTGCGCATGCTCGGGTTCATGGCCGACGAGGAAGTCCCCGACCTTTACGACTGGGCGGACATCTTTGTCCACCCCCACTCGCACGAGGGCGCCGATTTTGAGGGGTTCGGGATCGCGATCGCGGATGCGATGGCACATGGTTGTGCCGTGATCGCGGGTCGTGACGGAGGGCCGAGGGACTTCGTGTTTGACGGTGAGACCGGCTTTCTCGTCGATGGTGATGACGTCCACTCGATCGCCGACGCGATCCGACGGATGGTCGTCGACAACGAGACGCGTGGGCGGATCGCTTCGAAGGGCAGAGAGCACGCCCTGGCGAACTTCTCGTGGGACTTGCACGTCGGTCCAGCGGTCGCCGCCTTCAGCCGCGGCGGGAGGAACCGATGACGACGGTGACCGTTGTGTCTGCGATGGTCGCGGTCGCGTGCGGACTCCTTTTCCTGTACCCATACGTGATCTATCCCCTAACCCTTCGCCTGCTGCCGAAGAAGCCGCTCAGCCTGGGCGAAGCCGGCACAGATGGAGCGGGCTTCGCCTTGTTCTTCTGCGCTTATAACGAGGCCAGGGTGATGCCGGACAAGCTCGCCAACATCCGCGATCTGAAGGAGCGGTACCCGAACCTGCAGGTCTTCGCCTACGACGACGCCTCCAGCGACGGCACCCTCCAGTTGTTACAGGCCGAGCCGGACCTGGTCACGGTCGTCAGAGGTTCCGGCCGCACGGGAAAGGCGCACGGGATGAAGCAGATGGTCGCGCAGTGCCGGGCCGACTACCTGGTCTTCACCGACGCCAATGTCATCCTCGACGTGGACTGCGTTGCCGAACTGGGTCGTTACTACGCTGACGAGCGGGTCGGAGGAGTGGGTGGCTCCCTCCATTACATATCCTCGGCCGAAGGCACCGCTACCGAAGCGGCTGGTGGCCTGTATTGGCGACTGGAGGAGTGGAGCAAGGCCCTCGAGTCGGCGACCGGGAACGTGATGGGAGCCGACGGCTCTATCTTCAGCGTACGTCGTGAGCTCTATCCAGATTTCCCCGACACCGTGCAGGACGACTTCACCGTTTCGATGGCTGTCGTGTTTGCGGGAAAGCGTCTCGTCAAGGCTCCGTCAGTTGTGGCGTATGAGCGGCTGGTCTCCGACCGGGCAGACGAAGCCCGCCGCAAGGTGCGCATCGCTGCGCGAGCCTTTCACACGCACACTGTGATGAAGTCCGGGCGCGAGGCGATGTCGCCGGTAGACAAGTACAAGTACGCGGCGCACAAGATGCTCCGATGGTGGGGCGCCGTGCCCGTTTCCGTAGGACTGCTCGCTGCTCTTGTGTTCCTTGCCTCCGTCGGCGTGCCTGGCCTCATCGCACTCGCGGCGGCCACCGTCTTGACGGTCGCCGCACGGGTCGTTGTGCCGAAGTCGTCAAGTTTCGTCTGGGATCTGCTCGTCGCTGTCATGTCCACGTTGCTTGGCGTCCTGCGGGCCCGCCGAGGCGAGACCTTTGCGGTGTGGACGCCGCCGGCAACACGGTGAACTGGCAGGGAGGCCGCTCGGCCGAGGATGCGTACAGGGAGTCGACTGTCGGGTTAAGGGCGTCGAAGTCTGTAGGTGTTCTATCCGGAGATGGGCCCAACCTGATCCATTCCTGGAACGTGAGCCGTCTGGTTCGAGCACTGCTCGTCGCTGTCCTGCTGGTGCTCATCATCATGGCTTTGGTTGGCCATCACGTGGATTCGTCGCTAAGGAGCTCGCTCTACGCGTTGCCCCTGTTGGTCTTCGCGAGCCCTGAGCCGCCTTTGCGTCTCGACACCGCGATTGGGCGATGCTGTATCGCAGTGCCGACGTTCGCGTTGCTGTGCTCGCCCATTGAAGCGCGGGCCGAGGACGTAGCGTCGGCGCCGTTCGTATGGTCGACCGAGCGGCAAGTGTGCATTCGTTCTGGAGGGATAGATGAGCGTGTATGACGGGACGCCGCTCTTCATCGTCGGTGCGCCGCGGAGTGGCACGACGCTGATGAAGACCGCGCTCCGCGGCTTCGACGGCGTGTACCTCCTTCCGGAGGAGTTTCAGATACTCGGACTCTTCCTACGGGCTGCTGCGCACGAAGACCCGCGCTCACTGGTGCGTCGAATCGAGGAGTCCGCGTTCGGGTCGCACATGAAAGACCGTGGCCTGTGGCCTGACCCAGAATTATTGGCGTCCGCAATCCGGGGTACGAATCCGGGTGCTGCATTCGAGAGCGTTGTTCTCTCATTTGCGGAGAAGGAAGGTCGGCTTCGTCCACTGTTCTGGGGAGACAAGACACCGGAGAACATCTTCGAGCTGGATCTCATCTCAGCCACCTGGCCCGATGCGCGAGTGATCAACATCGTGCGGGATCCGCGGGACACTGCGCTTTCGATGAACCGGGCATGGGGCCGGAGTTGGTTGAGGTCGGCGGTCATATGGCGTGACGCCGCCGCGGCGGCGGCGACGTTTGCGTTGACCCACCCAGATCGCTTCACCGAAGTTCGCTATGAAGATCTGACAGCACGACCCGAGGAGACGCTCGGTCGTGTCGCGTCCTGGCTCGGAGTCAAGTTTGATACCGGTGCCCTGGGCGTGATCCAGACCGGGGAGCGATGGGGCAGGGCGGCGACGTCGCGAGGCGTCCGCCAAACGGAGTCAGCGTGGCGCACGGCCGTTGACCCGCGACACCTCCGAAAGATCGAGGCCATCTGTTACTACCAGATGCAAGCGTGCGGATACACGCCCGTGCTTGCGACTCGAGCTGAGGCACCCAGAGCTTGGTACACCCGATGCGCGGCGATTGCCGACGCTGCGAGGGTGGTTCGCTCCTACGCGCGCGAGCGCGGGTGGCGCGGTGCGGTTTCCTACAAGTGGCGACAGTGGAGGACTGATCCCCGATGATGGGCAGGATCCTTCGGAGCCCGCATCGGCACCTGATCGGAAGCAGTGCCGTCGCTTTTGGCATCAAGATTGCCAGCGCCGGGCTTCAGTTCGTCATGTTCGTCGCGCTGGCGCATGCGATGTCAGCAGAAGACTACGGCTACTTCGGTTCGGCCTTTTCCTTGACGACGCTTCTTGCGGTCGTCGGAAGTCTGGGCCAGCGCCCATTGTCCCTGCGATTCGCCGCGGCTTATGACGAAACGGGCGAAGTCGAGCTCGCCCGAGGCGTGATGCGGCACAGCTATCGGCTCGTGCTGACCGGCTGTGGAGCGTGCTCGGTCGTGGTGGTGCTGTACTCGCTTGCAAACGGTCAAACAGCTCCCTGGTGGATTCTCGGCGTGTGCTGTCTGACGATCGCCATGGGAGTCGTCGAGTTCCAGGCGGTGGCGTTCCGGGCAATGGCTGGGCTTGCGCTCACCTTGGTGCCGCGTGACCTACTTTGGCGCTTCGGGATCTTCATCGGGGCAGCCGGCTCTGTCGTCGTCTGGGGGACGAATTCGACCTCGGCGCTTGCGTGGGTATGGATCTTTGCGATCTCGTTAGCGATCACGGCCGTGGCTCAACTCGGTTTTTTCGAGTGCCGCCAAGGTCGAAGAATCTTCCGCGGCCCAGCGCGCTACGCCCGGTCTGAGTGGGCAGCGCCGGCGCGAGGACTCTGGCTTAGTTCAGTGATCATGAACGCGGCTCCGGCTCTGTCAGTCATCTTGATCGAGCACCTTATGGGTGCTGCGTCTGCCGGGCCGTTCTTCTCTGCCCTACGCGTGGCGCAATTGCTGAACCTGCTCCTGCTCGCGACGAGCATCATCTGCACTCCCCTCTTGTCCCGAGCCCTGGTTGTCGGTGATCGCCGCCGAGCGCAGACGGTCTGCACTCTGACCGCCTGGATTGGTGGAATCTTCGGCTCCGTAGGATTCGTAGGAATCGTCGTTTGCGGGCCTTGGATCCTGGGCCTCTTCGGCGGTGGTTTCCACGGTGGCTACTCCGCGCTGGTCATTCTTGGGGCGGGTTACCTCGTGAACACGTTGGCTGGGCCGACTGGAGCGCTGCTCGAGATGAGCGGCAAACAGAATGCGTACACCGCGATCCTCCTCGTGTTTAATGCGGTGAGTGTCGGCGTGATGCCGGTTGCCGTCGGAAGTTTGGGTGCCAAGGGCGCAGCGATCTGCATCGCGCTCGCCGCAGCCGGATGGAACCTCGTCGCGTGGGTCTACTGTCGCCGGCGCATCGGCATCGATCCCACGGTTCTTGGCGTGTTCTGGCCACCCAGGGGGAATGTTGAAGATCCGGTAAGTGGGTGCCTGGTGGCAGAGAAGAGTAAGTGAGGACGTTGCACATGTCGGCGAGCAGGGAGTTTGACCGGTCCAGGTTGACAATTATCCAGGTTGAGTCGAGGGCGCTCCAGGGGCTCGGGCTGCTGCAGATTCGCGGTGAACGTGTTGCGATGGGGAGCGGCGATGAAGCCGGTCCTGACTATTTGGAACGTCGACCCCATCCGGTTCGTTCATCAGTTCCTCGTCTTGGGCCTCGTGGTGGGATCAGCCCGGCGCCGCTTCGGACGCAGGTGGGTCCACGTTGGCCTAGGCTGCGATGCCATGCCTAGTGCTCATAGCCGTCTGCAACGGCGGCTGACTGATCCCACTGACCTGCGGCTGCTCGCGGCGCTGCTCGGGCTGCTGTTCCTGTCGGTCCCAGTCATCTCCGGCGTCAGCGGCTCTTTGGGGGACGCGGTGGGCGCTGCCGCTGGGCTCTACTCGCTGCTGCCGATCGCTACGCGGTCGCACCGCGCACCGCGCCTGAGGATCGCGATAGCGGCTCTCGTCCTGGCTTACCTCTTCAGCTCTGTGGGGGCTCCGCAACACGGTTATCAGGGCCTCCGGCACACTGCGTCGACCGCAGCGGCCGGGTCGGCGATCCTGCTGTTCGCCACCTACGGCAAAGAGATGGTCGCCTACCGGTGGTTCCGTGGTTGGGCCTATGCGCTGGTCACAATCGGAGTGCTGGCGGTGAACTTCGGTCATATGTCAAAGAACGCGACCGGCGGGGCGGTCGCCTACCTTGTGGCGTTCATGATGTCGCTGCTCATCTACAGCAAGCCGCAGAAGTCCTGGTTCTACGCCGGCACCTTCTTCCTGGTGACGGGCACGCTTGCGTTCCTGCTCGACTTCCGTGGCCTGGTCGCCTACACGGCCGTCCTAATTCTCGGCTACTGGGGCGCCAAGGTGCTCTCGCGCAAGACGTTCTGGCTTATCGGTGTCGTCGGCTGCATCACGTGGGTTTCGGCACTGACGTGGTACTTCCTTCACACATTCACCAGCCCTCGGGCGTTCACGGTTTCACAGTGGATTGCTCTACACACCGGACGGCCCGCCACATCGGGGCGCCAAGTCCTCTGGCCAGCAATTACAAGGGCGGTCGCTGGCCACGAGTGGACTGGTCTCGGTGCCGGCGCGCTACCGCGCGACATTCTGAACACCGAACTCTCCTCGCACAGTACCTATATGCAGACCTATCTACAGCTCGGCTACATCGGAGTCATCCTCATTGCCGTAGTCTTGCTGACCCTTTGGTCCCGGCTCGCGTTGCATGGCTGCAACGAGTCGAGCCGATTCGGGGCTGCAGTCCTGTTGATGTACGTGGTCCACAACTCTACGGAGGTTCTCATGTTCGAGAACCGTCTGATGGCCGCGATTCCTGCATGGTGTGCAATCGGCCTTGCCATTTCCCTGGTTGGTTCGGCAGAGGAAGCCGACAGGGAAATCACGCCAGCAAACGGGTCAGGAGACGGCGTCGCGGCTTGGGACGAGTCCGAGGGTCGCGCCATGAGCGTCCGACCCATCGACCTTGCTGGCAACAGCGCCGCGAGTGGTGGCGGTCGATGAGCTCTTCGGAGCCGTCTCCAGCGCATCCCGCCCCAGCTATTGGATATCTTCGACGCCCTGCTCTTCATTGTGTTGTCGCTAAGGACGAGCTTCGCGGCGACAACACGACGTTGGCCGGTCCCTGGAAGGCCCGGCCCCGTGATAGCCGCTGCCGCGACGGCGCCTGTCTGAAGGGCCGACTTGTACCACCCCGTCCGGAACCCGACGGTGCGTGGTGACGGCGACGGTCTGAGGACTGAGCATGGCACCAATGCGCTATTGGCTGACCGTGCTAAACCAGCATGAAGACCGTCACGGGCTGCACCTTGAACTGCATCCAGCTCAAACTCAGCCGGCCCCGCTTTCGGGCGAGGAAGCCGAGGCACCGCAGGGTGCGCAGACCGAGTCGGCTACCGCGCTCGGCATCCTCCGCTGGACGCCAAGTAGTTTCTGAGTTCTGTCATCCCGCTGTGGCCAACGAGGCTAGAATCCAACTCTGCGGTTGCCGCAATCTTTCGGGAAGTCTTGACGTTTTTGCGTCACGCCGCCATCAACGGATCTAATGCAAAACTGGAATTCCGCCATCTCTCTAGGAAGGACCCAATTTTGGTTCGCGTTCACCAAGTCGAATCCGTGTCACGCTTGCCGCGTCAACTCGCCGATCCGCTCTACGAGAAGATCGTCCTCTGGAACGACGGAACTGGTCTCAGTGCACTCGATTTTCAAGGCTTCAGCAACCGCCACGCTTTGTTGTTTCAGCTATTGAGCGACGTCGAACCAAGCGCGAATTACTTGCCTCCGACGTTGTTTCATACGGGCGACCGACCAATCGGCCATGCTGGCGAAGTCCTCTCGTTCTCCGAGCGGCGCGGACTTGCTGACATTGGGGTTCCTGACTTCATGTTTCAGCAGCCGTTAGCCCCTTCGGTCGGATGGGACGAACTCGCGCGCGACCTCGCGGCCGCCGGTTCGGTTCCATCGGAGACTGATCTGCTTGGTTGGATGGGAAATCCAGCTCGGATCCCGGCCCGTTACCGACTCCTTACGTGGGGTCAGAAGCACGCGGAGCGCGCCGAATTCTGGGCCACGGGTGCCTATTATCCGCGGTGGTCACCCCGTCGCCGTCTTTCGCCAGTCGCCCGCCGTCGCGCTCACCAAGGCATGGATATACTGAACCAGGTTCGACGTTTCCGTTACCTCATCGATGTCGAAGGCCGCGGCTATAGCGGGCGTGTGAAGTTGCTGCTCCACTCTGGACGGCCACTGTTTATCGCAAAACGCCCCTGGAACGAGTGGTGGTTCACGGAACTTGAGCCGTTCAAAGAGTATATTCCAGTACGCAGGGATCTGGCCGACCTCGTGGAACAACTGAATTGGGCAGATAGTCATCCCAGAGAGGCGCTGGAGATCGCTCGGCGGGCGCAGGACTTTGCGCAGCGCATATTGACGCGGGCGTCCGTCCTTCGGCGCTGGCATGACGTGCTGAACACGCGCGCGGCGTCGTCGCTGGGCGAATCTCAGGCCATTCAACGAATGGCACTGCCACGATCCGCCAAGCGGCGAGTGGCTGAGCTTGTGCGATGCACTGAGTAGATCAATTAATGCTGCAGGCGGTACATATTCGCCTGCTGGCGACCTTTAGCGTTGCGTTCTCAGCGAACGGCGCGGTCGGCGACCTCTATCAGGCTCTTCCTACTTGAGGTGAGGTTGGACAGCCCGCCGCCGACGAGCAGCATGCGAGTCGGTAGCTCGTGGTTGCGGAAGCTGCGGGCGACGCGGCGGTGGAGTTCAATGAGGCCGTTGATGGCTTGAGTGCCGCCCTTGTTGGCGCGGCCGGTGTCGAAGTAGGCCAGGGGCGCCTCGCGCCAATGCTTCGGGGTCTTGCCGAGTCGCTTGATCTCCGGGATCGGGCAGGCCGGTGTCAAGGAGACGAGGACCTTCTGGGCGGTCGGCCGTCCTTCGGCCGGGCTCTGGGCGTTGTAGGCGGATCGGAGTTGCTGTTGCGCACAGCCACGCGACGAGGACCTCGTCGTGGGGGTCATCTGCAGCGATCGCCCGGTCGAGCCGAGCTCATCGACGGTCGGTGAGCTTCTTGGCGCCGCAGCGCAGGACGGTGCGGATCCCGTGGAGCGGGACGTTCTTGCGGCCACGGCGGCCGTGGATCTCCTGCTGTACCCGGCGTCGGGCCTCATCGACCGCGATGGTGCTGGGCTCGACGACATGGAACGCGTCGAGCATCGCGGTCGAGTCCTCGAGCTGGTCGTCGATGGCGTTCTTGTGGCCGTGGAGCGGGGATGGTGGCGACCTAGACACCGTTCTTGAAGTCCTCGCCGCGCTCCTCGAGCCAGCCGCTATGGGCCTTGCTGGACCCGCCAGGGACGACGTCGACCAGCCGCGCCCGCGGCTTGCCGTCGTTCCCGGCGGTGAGGTCGACCATCCCGGTCAGATGCTTGTGCCCGCGACCATCGGCGACCGGAAACTTCGCCACGTGGTGCCACACATGCTCATCGACGCCGCGAGGCTTCGCGCCGGCGAACCGAATCTCGTCCGCGGCCATCGCCGTGATCATCGGACGGATCGAGGTCCACACCGTGTTGCACGTCGTCCAGAGTTGTCGCGCCAAGCCACCGATCGAGGCGTCGTCACGACGGATCTGGTTGATCGCCCACCAACACACCCGGGCGGTCAGCAACGCCTGCGGCGCGAGCGCGCCCCGAGCGCGCCCCGAGCATGGCGACCTCGTCCGCATCGTCCGGGACGATCATGCGTCCGTGCGTGAGCTGGGTGAGCAGTTCGGCCGAGACCTCCGCCGGTGCCGGCCGACCGGCGGAGGCCTCGGCAAGCGCGTGACGGTCCTGCGGCGTCATCCTCAGCATGGCGCCGCTGACGCCGTTGTAGACGAAGCTCGCGCCGGCGCGCTCCGACCAGACGTTGTAGCGCGACTCCAGGGCGGGGATGCGCGCGCGTGTCGCGGGGGTTTAGCGTGGTCGGCGTGCGGCAGTCCTGCCGAGGAGTGTCCCCTGGGTCGAGCACCGCAGACAGGTCACCCGACCGGGCTGCCGCACCCTGTCGTCGTGGCCGGGCTCTTCTGGGCTGACATGCGTTGGGCCCCGTCCTCTGCGGGATGGACGGGGCCCATGAGCGCGGCTCGTGCGTAACGAGCGACCCGAAGTAACCCGCACTGGGGTCGGGCATGCGGGCGTCGTACGAAATGTCTGGTCCGGCGGGGCCCTGCGGAGAACCGGCCGAGCGCTCTCTTCTCCGTATTCGTCTTGACCGGGGAGCGTCAGGTCAGAGGCAGCCCTGGTCGAGGCCGAGACGGGCGAGGCCGGCGAGGTCGCCGGCGCCGTACGTCGTCCAACCGTCGACGTCGACGGGGTTCATGACCTGCTGGCGGTCGTTGACGTGGCCGAGCCCCATGACGTGCCCCAGCTCGTGCAGGACGACGCTCTCGATGAGGTTGGTGCGCAGCTTCTTGACGCTGGCGCTCGACGTGCTGGAGAGCTTCGGCAGGGGGAAGGCCTTGTCGAGGGCGACGCCGCCGTCGATGTAGTGCGCTGTCGGCCGGGTCGTCCATGTGGAGCCGCCCAGGCCCACCGCGGTGCCCGCGAGTCCGCTGACCGTGGAGACGCGGGTCCAGGCGATCGTGATGCCAGCCGCAAGCTGGCCGCGCTTGCCCGCCGCGAACGGGATCGCCGACGTCGTCCCCTTGTCGGCGAACCGGATGCCGGTCGCCGCGGTGAGCTTGGCGAACGACGCCTTGACCACCGCCATCGTCTCGGCCGGGCCGCCGTTGAGATTGACCCGGTAGGGGATGACCTGGCATGGGTTCCAGCGGACGACCCGTGCCTGCATGAACGTGTGGCTCGACGCCTTCCCGCGCGCCTTGTAGGGCACCGTGACCGTCACTGCGCGCGCCGACGACGCGCCCGCGGCCGCCGTCCTCGTCGCCGGAGCGACCACGCGCCAGGTGTGGTGGCCATACCAGTACGTCGGGACGCGCAGCGTGTAGCCCCCCGTGGCGTTGGTGGCGCCGGTCGCCCGGGTGACCCACCCCGACGCCGTCTTCAGCTCGAGGTGGAGCGCCCGTCGTACGCCGGGCTTGCCGGCCGTCGCGTCCCGCACGCTGCCGCTCAGGGTGACCGTCCCGTTCGGCGTCACGCTCGCATGCGTCGGCTGGCCGACCGCCACGGTGGTGCGGTGCAGCGCCGTGCGTGCCGTCACGGTGGTCGCGTGGGCGGCGGGGACGAGCCCGGCACCGATCCCGGTGGCGGTGACGGCCGCAATGGTCGCGGCGATGGCGCGTCGCATGGTCCTCCTCGGTGAGCATCCGCGCCGACAGTAAAGGCCGCTCGCGCCGCCGCGCCGAGGAACGAGCGCGCTCGGGCCTTATGGCCCTGGGGGAGTGGTCCGATCGGGCTATTCGTGCGGCGCCGAGCGGCTGGCGCCGGGGCCGCCGACAAGCGCCCGAACAGAATTCTGTTCAGCCCCCGATGCGCTTGTGCTGGGAGATGTCCGCCCGCGGGGGATCAGTGGCGGCGCGGCGGATCAGCGGGGCGGGGATCCATGACTGCACGACGTGGACGGCGGAGCCGTTGCCGGTGGAGTAGGTCGAGACGCGGATGACCCAGCCCTCCCAGCCGAGGTTGCCCTTGCGCCAGCCGATGAGGACGCCCGGCTCGGAGCGCGGGCCCCACGAGTTCGTGAGGTCCACCCAGACGTGGACCGGTTCGGCTGCCCGCATGTGGCCAGGATAGAACGTGTGTTCGAAGCCTGGGAGGGGTGGGCGGCCGCCACGCTGGCCGGGCGCCGGCGTCGTACGCATAGCGCCTCCACAGCGCCGTCCCACGGCCCGCCCAACCGGTCCCGCGACGCTCAAGGTCACGACCCCAGCTGATCCAGCGACGAACCGGAGGACCTCATGACCGCCGTGCCCTGCGAGACCGTCACCACCGCTCGGAACCACCGCCACGACGAGGCCGATCGGCTTCTCGTCACGCACGTCCCGGCTGTCCTGGGGGCGACCGGCCCTCGCGGAGAGGTGGGAACGAGGGCCGGCCTGGCTTCGTACGTCGTCGGGTGGGGCGGCGCCGGCGCGGCGTACGTCGGCGTCGACGGCATGGCGCCGGCCTCTCCGGACGCGGCTGCCTGAGATCAGCAGATCGTTCTTTGTAGCGGCTGGTCCAGACCGGGCGAAACCTCACATGTGGGTATCCCGCGCCCTTTCGAGCCTGAACGGGTCCTCGGTCCCGGGTCCTTGGTCTCTTCTCCGGGCATTCTCGGCTCAGCCACAGACGCGGGGCCTAGCGTCGGCACCGTGAAGATCATCAGTGACTGGCACCTCGCCGGACGGCTCGCTGAGGTCCTCTATGACGTGTCGCTCGGGGAGACGTACGAGGTCACTCGCGACGGTCGGCCCATCGCCCGCATCACCCCGACCGACGTCGGGACCACCCGCATCCCCGCCGCCCGGCTTCCGGAGGCCGAGGGCGTGCGACTGGGCTGAGGTGGCGCCGGCCAGCCGCCCATCGCGCGTTGCTCGGCCCCGAGGTGTTCGATCCCGTCTGAGACGGTGGCCAGCGTGACACCTGACTGACCGGTCAGTCGGACGCGGAGACCCGATGGACCCCTCTCTCGAGGGCCGGCACGACGCCGGTCGGCCATCGGCCGGCGCCACGACGCGAGAAGGGCGGCTCCCTGTGGGGCGCCCCCCTTCGGCGTACGACCGGCGTGCGACGGTGTCGACCGACGATCAGCCGTTGATCATGCCCGCACCGACGGTGATGCCGGTGGCCTCGTCGATGAGGATGAAGGAGCCGGTGGTGCGGTTCTTGGAGTACGGGTCGGCCAGCAGGGGCACGGTGGTGCGCAGCTGGACGCGGCCGATCTCGTTGAGACCCAGCTCCTTGGTGTCCTGGTCGCGGTGGAGGGTGTTGACGTCGAGGCGATACTGCACGTCCTTCACCAACGCCCGGGCCGAGCGGGTGGTGTGCTTGATGGCGAGCTTCTGGCGCGGCCGCAGCGGCGCGTTCGTCATCCAGCAGACCATCGCGTCGATGTCCTGCGTCGGCTCCGGGGCGTTGCGCACCCGGGCGATCATGTCGCCGCGCGACACGTCGACGTCATCCTCGAGTCGGACCGTCACCGACATCGGCGGGAACGCCTCGGTGACCTCCTGGTCGAAGAGGTCGATGCCGGCGATCTTCGACGTCATCCCCGACGGGAGGACGACGACCTCGTCGCCCGGCTTCAGGATGCCGCCGGCCACCTGGCCGGCGTAGCCGCGGTAGTCGTGGTGCTCGTCCGACTTCGGCCGGATGACGTATTGCACCGGGAACCGCGCGTCGATCAGGTCGCGGTCGGAGGCGACGTGGACGTGCTCGAGGTGGTGCATGAGCGTCGGGCCGGAATACCACGGCATGTTCTCGGAGCGGGTCACGACGTTGTCGCCCTGCAGCGCCGAGATCGGGATGACCTCGAGGTCGGGGATGTTGAGCTTCGTCGCGAACTGCGTGAACTCGGCGTGGATCTGGTCGTAGACCTCCTGCTTGAAGTCCACGAGGTCCATCTTGTTGATCGCCAGCACGAGGTGCGGGACACGCAGCAGCGAGAGGATCACCGCGTGGCGGCGGGACTGCTCCGAGAGCCCGTTGCGCGCGTCCACCAGCACCAGGCCGAGGTCGGCGGTCGAGGCGCCGGTGACCATGTTGCGGGTGTACTGCACGTGGCCCGGGGTGTCGGCGATGATGAACTTGCGGTTCGGCGTCGCGAAGTAGCGGTAGGCCACGTCGATCGTGATGCCCTGCTCGCGCTCCGAGCGCAGCCCGTCGGTCAGCAGCGCCAGGTCGGTGTAGTCGTAGCCCTTGGACTCGCTGGTCCGCTCGACCGCCTCGAGCTGGTCCTCGAAGATCGACTTCGAGTCCAGCAGCAGGCGCCCGATGAGCGTCGACTTGCCGTCGTCGACCGACCCGGCCGTCGCGAAGCGCAGCAGGTCCATGTCGGGCAGAACTTTCTCGTCGGCCATCAGAAGTAACCCTCCTTCTTGCGGTCCTCCATGGCGGCCTCGGAGAACTTGTCGTCGCCTCGGGTCGCGCCGCGCTCGGTGACGCGGGCCACGGCGACCTCTTCGATGATC
This sequence comes from Nocardioides eburneus, assembly GCF_040838215.1. Lineage (NCBI taxonomy): Bacteria > Bacillati > Actinomycetota > Actinomycetes > Propionibacteriales > Nocardioidaceae > Nocardioides > Nocardioides eburneus. The sequence goes on from NZ_JBFPJR010000005.1 coordinate 77,031, forward strand.
TCTTCGTATGTCGACGCGGTGCTCTCGACGCAGCCGGTCAGCGTCATGTCGCCGACCGTGCGGAACCGGACGGTGCGCTCCTCGACGGTCTCGCCCTCACGCAGCGGGTTGAACGGGCCTGCGGTCAGGAGCAGGCCGTCGCGGTCGAACACCTCGCGCTGGTGGGAGAAGTAGATCGAGGGGATCTCGATCCGCTCCCGGGCGATGTAGTCCCAGATGTCCAGCTCGGTCCAGTTGGAGATCGGGAAGATCCGCATGTGCTCGCCCTCGTGGATGCGGCCGTTGTAGAGGCTCCACAGCTCGGGGCGCTGGTTCTTCGGGTCCCACTGGCCGAACTCGTCGCGGTGGGAGTAGACGCGCTCCTTGGCACGGGCCTTCTCCTCGTCGCGGCGGCCGCCGCCGAAGGCGGCGGTGAAGCCGTTCTCCTCGATGGCGTTGAGCAGCGTGCCGATCTGGAGACGGTTGCGCGAGGTCTTGCCGTCGTCGACGACGATGCCATCCTTGATGGCCTGGTCGACGCTGGCGATGATCAGGCGGACGCCCAGGCGGCTGACCCAGCGGTCACGCGTCTCGACGACCTCGGGGAAGTCGAAGCCGGTGTCGACCTGCATCACCGGGAAGGGGATCTTGGCCGGGAAGAACGCCTTCTCCGCGAGGCGCATCATCACGATGCTGTCCTTGCCGCCGGAGAACAGCAGCACAGGCTTCTCGAACTCGGCGGCGACCTCTCGGAAGATGTGGATCGACTCGGCTTCCAGCTGGTCGAGCTGACTCAACCGGTAGTCGGCATGGGTGGACGTCATGGCGGGCAGCCTAACCCTCGGTTCGCCTCGATCCCCATCCGCACCGCCGTTTGTTCAGTGAACCCGCGTGTTCGTGGATCATGAACACGCCTTTAGAGTGAACAGCATGACGGTCACGAGGACGCTGGTCGAGGCGGTGCACGCGCGCCTGCGGGAGTACGGCGTGGACTGCACGGTCCGGCACGAGCGATCTCCGCTCGTGCGGGCCGATGCGACCCTCGCCCTGCGGTGGGCCGGCTCCCACCAGCGGTTCTCGCTCTACGCCATGCCCGCGATCCGGCTCTCCGAGGTGCTCGCCGCCCGCGACGAGGCGGTCCGGGCGATGGTCACCGCGCCCTGGATCTCCCCGCGGATGGGCGAGCAGTTGCGCGAGGCCGGGGTCTGCTACGTCGACAGCGTCGGCAACGCCTCCGTCCGGTTCGGGACCGTCCTCATCGAGGTCGCGGGACGACCGAGGCCGCCGCGGGCCGAGCGGACGGGCGGAGCAGACCGGGCCGGCATGGCGTCGGAGCCGGCGGCCGCCGGCCGGCGTACGTCCACCCTCCTCACCCCGGCCAATCGGCGTGTGGTCGCGGCCCTCCTGGACGACCCGTCGCTGCCGACCGCGACGCTGCGCGAGATCGCCGCCGTCGCGGGCGTCTCGCTCGGCCAGGCCCACAAGGCGGTGGCCTTGCTGGCGGACGCCGGGTTCCACCGCGATCGGCTCAGCGACGACCAGCGCGCCGCGCTCGCCGACGTCCTCGCCGCGGTCGACGGTCTCGGCGCCTCCGGCTGAGGCCGGTCGTGTGACGCAATGTTCACGCCGGGGTCTCCGCAAAGCGACCCCAGTGATAGGGCCCCGCACCTACCCTGGCTCGCATGAAGATCGCGATCGTCGGCACCGGCTACGTCGGACTCTCGCTGGCAGTGCTGTTCGCCCAGCGTCACGAGGTGGTGGCGCTCGACGTCGTCCCCGAGAAGGTGGACGCCATCAACGCGGGTCGCTCGCCGATCCAGGACGCCGAGCTCGAGGCATTCCTCGCCGGCGACGGGCTCGACCTGACCGCCACCCTCGACAAGCAGCAGGCCTATGACGGCGCCCGCTTCGTCGTCGTCGCGACCCCCACGAACTACGACGAGAAGACCAACTACTTCGACACCCACACGGTGGAGACCGTCGTCAGCGACGTCCTCGCCACCAACCCGGAGGCCGCGATCGTCATCAAGTCGACCGTCCCGGTCGGCTTCACCGCCGAACTGCGCGAGCGCCACCCCGGCGCCGCGATCGTCTTCTCCCCGGAGTTCCTCCGCGAGGGCCGCGCGCTCTACGACAACCTGCACCCCTCGCGCATCGTCGTCGGGTCGGAGTGCGCCGACGGCAAGGCCTTCGCCGAGATCCTCCAGGAGGGGGCGCTCGACGACGACGTCCCGGTGCTCCTCACCGGATCGACGGAGGCCGAGGCGATCAAGCTCTTCGCCAACACCTATCTCGCGCTCCGGGTGGCCTACTTCAACGAGCTCGACACCTACGCCGCCACCCGCGATCTCGACACCGCCCAGATCATCGAGGGCGTCGGCCTCGACCCGCGGATCGGTGGCCACTACAACAACCCGTCGTTCGGATACGGCGGCTACTGCCTGCCCAAGGACACCAAGCAGCTCCACGCGAACTACCGCGACGTCCCGCAGAACCTCATCAGCGCCATCGTCGAGTCGAACACCACCCGCAAGGACTTCATCGCCACCGACATCCTCAAGCGGAACCCGGCGGTCGTCGGCATCTACCGCCTCGCGATGAAGTCCGGCTCCGACAACTTCCGCTCCTCCTCGATCCAGGGCGTCATGAAGCGGATCAAGGCCAAGGGCGTCCCGGTCATCGTCTATGAGCCCGAGTTGGTCGACGACCTCTTCTTCAACTCCGAGGTCGTGCGTGACCTCGACGACTTCAAGAAGCGCGCCGACGTGATCATCGCCAACCGTCGCACCGACGTCCTCGACGACGTCGCCGCCAAGGTCTACACCCGCGACATCTACGGCCGCGACTGAGGCAGGGTCTGGGGTCCTCCTGGTCGGGACTGGGGTCCCGATGGCCTGGACCGGATTAACTCATTTGGGTGACTTCTCAAGCATTCCGCCGTCCCGATCCCGGCCCCGGTGACAGCGTTCTCCTATGCGTATGTGGAGACGGTGGCGACGGAAGGTCGCCTGCAAGAAGAAGTACGGCGACCGGTGCCCCCACCTGGAGCGGCACAGCGCTCGGCACCGCGATTTTACTGAAGCCAAGACGACCGCGGCCTCCGCGACCTAGGCTTCACTGAGCACAGCAGCAACGAGAGGCACAGCAATGATCGGTGAGTCCGAGAACCGCCCCTGGGGTTCGTGGCACATCCTCGACGAGGGTCCGGGCTACAAGGTGAAGCGGATCGAGGTCCTGCCCCACTCGCGCCTCTCCTACCAGACCCACGACCACCGCGCGGAGCACTGGGTGATCGTCTCCGGCAAGGCCACCTGCATCCTCGACGGCGACTCCACCATCGCCGGCCCCGGCGACTGCGTCGAGGTCGCCGTCGGCCAGGCCCACCGGATCTGCAACGAGACCGACGAGCAGCTCGTCATCGTCGAGGTCCAGCGCGGCGACTACTGCGGCGAGGACGACATCTGCCGCCTCGAAGACGACTACCACCGGGCCTGAGGCCCAGCCCTCAGCGGAGCAGGTCGAGCAGGTAGCTCCCATAGCCGCTCTTGACCAGCGGCTGGGCGAGGTCGGCGAGCTCCTCATCGGAGAGCCACCCCATCCGCCAGGCGACCTCCTCGGGAGCGCCGATCTTGAGGCCCTGGCGGTGCTCGATCGCGCGGATGTAGTTCGCCGCCTCGTTGAGATCCTCCACCGTCCCCGTGTCGAGCCAGGCCGACCCGCGCGGCAGCACCTCGACCTGCAGCCTCCCCGCCTCGAGATAGAGCCGGTTGAGATCGGTGATCTCGAGCTCGCCGCGGGCGGACGGCGTCAGCGTGCGCGCCAGCCCGACGACCGAGCTGTCATAGAAGTACAGCCCCGGGACGGCGTACGGGCTCTTCGGCTTCTCGGGCTTCTCCTCGAGCGAGATCGCGACGTTGTCGTCGTCGAACTCGACGACGCCGTACGCCGTCGGGTCGGCGACTCGGTAGCCGAAGACCGCCGCACCGTCGAGGTCGTGGAAGCGGCGCAGCTGGGTGCCGAGGCTGGTGCCATAGAAGAGGTTGTCGCCGAGGACGAGCCCCACCCGGTCGCGGCCCTCCTCGAGGAAGCCGACGTCGGCGCCGATCGTGAACGCCTGGGCGAGGCCGTCGGGGGAGGGCTGCTGGGCGTAGGTGATCTCGATGCCGAACTGCGACCCGTCGCCCAGCAGCCGCTCGAAGCCCGGGGCGTCATGGGGCGTCGTGATCACCAGGATCTCCCGGATCCCGGCCAGCATCAGCGTGCTGAGCGGGTAGTAGATCATCGGCTTGTCATAGACCGGCATGAGCTGCTTGCTGATCGCGAGCGTGATCGGATGCAGCCGGGAGCCCGTGCCGCCGGCGAGGATGATGCCCTTCATAGTGGTGCCAGCCTACGGAAGACCCCGCGCTCCCTAGGATGAAGCGGTGAACCGCATCCTCGTCACCGGCGGCGCCGGCTTCATCGGCTCCAACTTCGTCCACCACGTCGTGCGCCACACCGACGCCCACGTCACGGTGCTCGACAAGCTGACCTACGCCGCCACCCGCGAGTCCCTCGCCGGCCTGCCCGAGGACCGCGTCGAGCTGGTCGTCGGCGACATCGCCGACGCCTCGGTCGTGGACCCGCTGGTCGACCGGCTCGACCCGGCCACCGACGCGGTCGTCCACTACGCCGCCGAGTCCCACAACGACAACTCGCTCTCCGATCCGGCACCGTTCGTGCAGACCAACATCGTCGGGACGTTCACCCTCCTCGAGGCCGCCCGCCGCACCGGTGTCCGCTTCCACCACGTCTCCACCGACGAGGTCTACGGCGATCTCGATCTCGACGACCCGAAGCGGTTCACCGAGGACACGGCGTACAACCCCTCCTCGCCCTACTCCGCCTCCAAGGCGGGCTCGGACCACCTCGTCCGCGCCTGGGTGCGCTCCTTCGGCGTCCGCGCCACGATCTCGAACTGCTCCAACAACTACGGCCCCTGGCAGCACATCGAGAAGTTCATCCCGCGCCAGATCACGGAGGTCATCGACGGCCGCCGGCCGCGGGTGTACGGCGACGGGCTCAACGTCCGCGACTGGATCCACACCGAGGACCACTCCTCGGCCGTGTGGACGATCCTCGAGAAGGGGCGCATCGGGCAGACCTACCTCATCGGGGCCGACGGCGAGCGCTCCAACCTCGACGTCGTCCGGGCGATCCTGCGCCACTTCGGGCGGTCGGAGGACGACCTGGAGTTCGTGACCGACCGCGCGGGCCACGACCGCCGCTACGCCATCGAGTCCGGCAAGCTCCGCACCGAGCTCGGCTGGGAGCCGACCTACCAGGACTTCGAGGCGGGTCTCGCCGACACCATCGCGTGGTATCAAGCCCACGAGGACTGGTGGCGCCCCGCCAAGGCCGCGACCGAGGCCGCCTACGCGGCCAAGGGACAGTGACCTCCAACCCGGACGTCACGGAGAACTGATCCGATGAATGAACTGAGCGTCGAGCACACCCCGATCCCGGGGCTGCTCGTCGTACGCCTGCCGCTGCACGGCGACGCGCGCGGCTGGTTCAAGGAGAACTGGCAGCGGGCGAAGATGACCGAGCTCGGCCTGCCCGACTTCGGGCCGGTGCAGAACAACATGTCCTTCAACGCGACCCGGGGCGCCACCCGCGGCATCCACACCGAGCCGTGGGACAAGTTCGTCTCGGTCGCGGCCGGGCGCGTCTTCGGGGCGTGGGTGGACCTGCGCGAGGGGGACTCGTTCGGCACGACGTTCTGTGTCGAGGTCGGCCCCGAGACCGCGGTGTTCGTGCCGCGCGGGGTCGGCAACTCCTATCAGGCGCTCGAGGACGAGACGGTCTACTCCTATCTCGTCAACGACCACTGGCGCCCGGGCGTCGCCTACCCCGCGCTCCACCTCGCCGATGAGACCGCCGCCATCGCCTGGCCGATCCCGCTCGACTCCGACGAGGTCGAGATCTCGGCCAAGGACCGTGCCAACCCGCGCCTCGCCGACGTCACCCCGATGGCGCCCAAGAAGACGCTCATCCTGGGTGGCGGCGGCCAGCTCGGGCGCGCCCTCGCGGCGGCGTTCCCCGACGCCGAGGTGGCCGGCCGCGCCGAGCTCGACCTCGGCTCGCCGGAGGCGGTCGAGGCCTGGCCGTGGGGGGAGTACGCCGTCGTGCTCAACGCCGCCGCGTTCACGGCCGTCGACGCGGCCGAGACGCCCGAGGGCCGGCGTACGGCCTGGGCGGTCAACGCCACCGCCGTGGCGCGCCTCGCCCGGGTCGCGCGCGAGCACCGGCTCACGCTGGTCCACTACTCCTCGGAGTATGTCTTCGATGGCACCCTCACCGCCGTCAACGAGAAGGGCCACCCCGAGGACGAGGAGCTCTCGCCCCTCGGCGTCTACGCCCAGACGAAGGCGGCCGGCGACCTCGCCGCGTCGACCGCGCCCCGCCACTACGTCGTGCGCACCTCCTGGGTCGTCGGCGACGGCGCCAACTTCGTCCGCACCATGCGCTCCCTCGCCGAGCGCGGCGTCTCGCCCGTTGTGGTGGACGACCAGATCGGGCGGCTCACCTTCGCGACGACGCTCGCGGACGCGACCCGCCATCTGGTCGGGTCGGCGGCGCCGTACGGGACCTATCACGTCACCAACGCCGGCGAGCCGCTCTCCTGGTATGCCGTCGCGCGCGAGGTCTTCGCGGCCTGCGGCCGCTCCGCCGACGACGTCCGGCCCGTCACCACCGAGGAGTACGCCGCCGGCAAGCCGCTCGCCCCGCGGCCGCGCCACTCCGTCCTCGCGCTCGACAAGATCCGCGCCACCGGCTTCGAGCCCGAGGACCAGCTGGTCGCCCTGCGGCGCTATCTGGAGGACTGAGCTCCGACCTCGGGTCCTCAGACGTGCCTGCCGCGTTTGAGGACCCGAGCATCTGAGTTTCCACAGGGGTCAGGTGGGTCGTTCGTTCTCGCTTTCACGCGGGAAGACATTCCTTGTGACGGAGGACGAGGACCGAGCCCGGGCGTTCTGGGACGCATGGCTGGAGCGCACCCGCGAGGACCAGCATGGCGTGCTGAGCCATGCCCAGCTCCATGAGGCCGGACGCACGCACGGCGACATCGAGAGGATGTTGCGCCGCAAAGAGCTGCGCCGCGTCCACCCGCGCGTCTACGTGAACCACACCGGGCCCCTGACCTGGCACCAGCGCGCGTGGGCAGCCGTCCTCTATGCGCAGCCGGCCGCCCTGTGCTGGACCTCGCTGACCGAGCCGAGGAAGGACGACGGTGGGCCGATCCATGTCGCGATCGACGCGTCCCGCCGGCTGCGCCCACCGGAGGGCATCGTCATCCATCGCGTCACCGGCCTGGCGAAACGGCAGTTCCCCGACAAGCCGCCACGGCTGCGGATCGAGGACAACGCGCTGTTGATGGCCCAGGAGGCGGAGACGGAGATCGAGGTCGTCGCGATCCTGGCCGACGTCGTGGGTCGGCGGGGCGTGACGGCGCGCTCCCTCGCCCGGGCGCTCGAGCGCTTCCCGCGCGTCCGTCGGCGGCGCTGGATCAAGGAGCTCCTCGCCGACCTCGCGCAGGGGACGTGCTCCGTCCTCGAGCACGGCTATCTCGAGCGGGTCGAGCGCGCCCATGGGCTGCCGCGGGCGCACCGGCAGGTCCCACGCCGCACCGCGAACGGCCACGAGTTCCGCGACGTGGAGTACCTCGCCTACGGCCTCGTCGTGGAGCTCGACGGGCGTCTGGGCCACGACTCGTGGGCGGCCCAGGGGCGCGACGCGGACCGTGACCTCGACGACCTGGCGCTCGGGGGCAAGGAGACGGCCAGGCTGCGGTGGAAGCAGGTGTACGGCACGTCGTGCCGGACCGCCATGCGAATCGCGCTCATCCTGCGGCGCCGAGGCTGGGACGGGACGCCGACGCCCTGCGGTCCGGACTGTCCGGTCCACGACCTCGGGTCCTGAGACGTGCCTGGCACGTCTGAGGACCCGAGGATGCGGACTACTTCCGCTCCGGCAGCCGCCAGGCGGCGAGGTTGTTGTCGAAGGCCGGGATCCCGCGGGTCTGGCGGACGAAGCCCCAGGCGAGCGGCCCGAGGAGCAGCATGGCGCCGGCGATGATGAGCAACGCGTCGGAGGAGGCGCCGAGCATCTTGGCGCCCGACATCGTCAGCACGATCACGATGCCGCGCCGGATCACCGACTGGGAGACCCAGCGCGCGATCTTCGAGCCGAGGAAGGTGCCGGGGGAGCCGCCGATGATGAGCGGGATGAGGACCGACCACTCGACGCCGTGATTGATGACCTGCCCGACGGCGGCCGCGACGACCAGCGGGACGGCCTGCACGAGGTCGGTGCCGACCAGCTTGACCGCGGAGAGCGTGGGATAGAGCAGCAGCAGCGCGATCATGATGACCGAGCCCGAGCCGACCGAGGTGATGCCGACCAGGAAGCCGCCGACCGCGCCGATGCCGATGGTGAGCAGCGGTCGCAGCTGCGGGTCCTCGTCGGGGATGGTGTTGCCGCTGGTGACGTGGCGGAGCTGGAGATACATCCGGAAGGCGTACGACGCCGCCGCGAACAGCAGCGCGTAGCCGAGGATCGTCTTGAGCAGGTCCTCCTCGTCGCCGCTGCCGAGCAGCCGGGTGACGAACGTCCCCAGGAACGCACACGGCACCGACCCGGCGATCAGGTAGCCCGCGAGCCGCAGGTTCGGTGACCCGTGGCGCCAGTGGACCCCGGCGCCGACCGACTTGTTCACCGAGGCCGCGACCAGGTCGTTGGCGACCGCGGTGGTCGGGTTGATGCCCAGCAGGATCAGGGCAGGCGTCATGAGGGCACCGCCGCCCATGCCGGTGAGGCCGACGACGATGCCGATGGCGAAGCTGACGACGAGCACCTCGCCCGCGTCGATGGTGAAGAGATCGTGCACCCTGTCACTCTTCCGTAGGTTTACTTGTCTGATCGACTTAAGTCGACCGGTGCAGTCTACGGGGTGCGCAAGGCCGCGAGCACGCCGTCCAGCAACACCCGGATCCGCTCGGCCGCGGCGGCGGCCGCATCGGGGCCCTTGCGATAGGGGTCGGTGACGTCGAGCGCCGGATCGGCGGCGCCGCGCGAGGTGCCCAGCCGGCGGAGCAGCTCGGCACGGCCGAGCGGGCCGTCCGCCTCGCGCGCGAGCCGCGGCAGCGCCTCCGCGGCCTGGCCCAGCGTCACGATCTTGCGGACGTGCTCGGGGTGGTCCTGGAGCAGGTAGGCGCGCTGCGCCGCCTCCATCGTCAGCACGAGGTCCGCCTCGGCCAGCATGGCCGCGGTCACCGGTCGGCTGCGGAACGCGTCGGCCACGACGCCCTCGGGCAGCACGGCCGCCATCTCGGCCTCGAGCGGGTGGTCGCGCCAGCCGTGGGTGCCCGCACTGGCGAAGCTCACCTCGTCACCGTCGCCGACGAGGCTGCGGGCCACCAGCTCGGCGTACGCGCTCCGGCAGATGTTGGCCGTGCAGACGAAGAGGACCTTCAGCGGCTCGGGGGTCGGCGCCGGCTCAGTCGCCGGCGCCGGCACGAAAGGGGCCGGCTCACCCGCTCCACTCGTCCCCGGCCCTTCCCCGGTGAGGTCGAGGTAGCCGGCGTCGCGCAGCGCCACGAGGATGTCGACCAGTGCCGACTCGATGGTGCGCCCGGTCGTGTCGACGCGTACGTCGGCATCGGCCGGCTCCTCATAGGGCGAGCTGATCCCGGTGAACTCCGGGATCTCCCCGGCCCGCGCCTTCGCATAGAGCCCCTTGCGGTCGCGCCGCTCGCACTCCTCCAGCGGCGTGGCGACGTGGATGAGGAAGAACGCGCCGCCGGCCTCGTCGACGTAGCGCCGCACGTCCTGCCGGGTGGCGTCGAACGGCGCGATCGGCGAGCAGACCGCGACGCCCCCATGGCGGGAGATCTCCGCCGCCACCCAGCCGATCCGGCGGATGTTGGTCTCGCGGTCCTCCTTGGAGAACGTCAGCCCGGCCGAGAGGTTGCGGCGCACGACGTCGCCGTCGAGGCTCGTCACGGTCCGGCGGCCCTGCTCGAGGATCCGGTCGGTCAGTGCCCGCGCGAGTGTCGACTTGCCCGAGCCCGAGAGGCCGGTGAAGAAGAGCACCAGGCCCTGCTCCGCCGGCTCCGGCCGGTCGAACTCCACGACCTCCGCGATGTCGGACGGATAGTCGGCGGCCTGCTCGGGGTCCTCGGCGGACTCGGCGGCGTCGCTGAGCGCGTGGACCGGGTCGCCGGCGGCGTACGCCTTGGTGACCTCGATCCCGAGCGCGTGATCGGCCTCGGGGTCGCCGTGCGAGGCCAGGGGTACGGCGACGACGACCGCGTCCTGGAGGTGGCCGGTCGCGAGCAGGGTGGCGCGCAGGAGCGCCACGGGGGAGAGCGCTGGGGTGCCGCTGCCGACGAGGGCGAGCAGGACGACCGGGCCGAGCTCGGCGATCTCGTCGAGCTCGGTGTAGGTGAGCGCATCGGTGACCGGGACGAACGTGCGGCCGGCGTACGCCTCCCGGACCCGGGCGGGGGAGAGGTGGAACCGGCGGAACGGTCCGTAGGCCGGGGTGGCCAGCGGCGTCACCTCGCCGGCCGGCCACGACACCGTCGCGAGCGGCAGGCCCTCGGGGTCGACGATCTCGACGGCGCCCGCGGCGCGCGCCTTCTCCTCGACCTCGGGCGGCAGGGTGAGGGTGAGGGCCGAGCCGGGAGCGTTGAACGGACCGGGCAGGACGCCGTGGACGATCAGCTCGAGGTCGTCGAGCTCACGGGGGGTGGGGCTGTGTTGGGGCGCGCTGGACACGGGTGCAACCTTGGCATATCTGCGCCGATCGGTCGCGCGCGGACGACCCGAGCCCGGTGTCGGCGCGCGTCAGGTGCGCGGCCTAGCCTGGGCACATGCCGTCGCCCGTCCCGTTCGTCGAGATCGTCCGCTCCGGCTTCGTGGAGGGTCACCACCACGGTTCGCTGGTGGTCCTCGACCCGGACGGCAGCATTGACTGGTCGGTCGGTGACGTGACCTCGCCGATGCTGCCGCGCTCGTGCAACAAGCCGCTCCAGGCGCACGCGATGGTCGAGCACGGGCTCGACCTGCCGCCCGATCTGCTCGCCCTGGCCTGCGCGTCCCACTCGGGGGAGGCCTTCCACCTCGAGGGCGTACGCCGCATCCTCGCCTCGGTCGGTCTCGACGAGACCGCGCTCGGCAACATCCCCGACTACCCGCTCGACGAGACGGCCCGCCACGCGATGATCCGCGCCGGCGAGCCGGAGTCGCGGATCGCGATGAACTGCTCCGGGAAGCACGCCGCGATGCTCGCCACCTGCGTGGCCAACGGCTGGCCGCTCGAGGGCTACCTCGACCCCGCGCACCCCCTGCAAGAGGCGATCACGGCGACGTACACCCGCATGACCGGCGAGCCCACGACCATCGCCGTGGACGGCTGCGGTGCGCCGCTCCTCTCCGCCTCGCTGGTGGGCCTGGCGCGCGCCTTCGCGACGCTGGCGACCGCGACCACGGGGCCCGCCGCGCGCATCGCCGACGCGATCCGCCGCCACCCCGAAAACGTCTCCGGGACGACCCGCGACGAGCTCGCCCTGCTGCGGGCCGTCCCCGGCGCGATCGGGAAGGGTGGCGCCGAGTCGGTCTATGCCGTCGCGCTGCCGGACGGCCGCGCCTATGCCCTCAAGACCGACGACGGCGCCGGGCGCGCCCGCCCGGTCGTCATGGCCGCCGCGCTCGCCAAGGACGGCGTCGACACCCGGGACGGGGTCGACACCGAGGCGGTCCGCGCGACCGGCGTCCAGACCGTGTACGGCGGCGGCCGCCCTGTCGGGGAGCTGCGCGCGCTCCAGGGAGCGCGCGCGGGGAGGGACAGGCTGGTGGCACCTCTCGTCCTCGTCCTGCTCGTCCTCGCGGCCGGTCTCGCGCATCTCGTCGGACGGACCGGCGCCCTGCTGCTCGCCGTCTTCTCGGTGCTCTGGATCCTCGTCAACGGACCGATGGAGGGCCCGGTCCTGCTCTCCTTCGGCGCCGGCCACGGGCTCACGGGCGCCGACCTCGCGGGGGTCGCGGGGATGGCGCTGGCGGCGTACGTCTGGGTCACGAGTCGGCGCTGACTGCCCGGTTCGGGCCGACACGAGGTTGACGAGACAACCAATCGTCCAACATGTGGTCTTTGCTAACAGAAGACTTGAAAGTGCTAGCAAGAGTTAGCACCATGGAGTCATGGTCAAGAGCAAGGTCGGCAAGACGGTCGGCACATTGGGTGAGTACCTCAAGGAGCAGCGCATCTCGGCGCAGATGTCCCTGCGCCAGCTCGCTGACCAGGCAGGAGTCTCCAACCCCTACCTCAGTCAGATCGAGCGCGGACTGCGCAAGCCATCGGCCGAGGTCCTCCAGCAGATCGCCAAGGCGCTGCGCATCTCCGCGGAGCAGGTCTACATCCGCGCCGGGATCCTCAGCCCTGACGAAGGCGTCGGCAGCTCGGTCGAGCTCGCCGTGCTCGGCGACTCCCGCCTGACCGAGCGTCAGAAGCGCTCGCTCCTCGACGTCTACCAGTCCTTCCTCGCTCTCAACGGTCGCGCCAACGACGACAGCGACACGACCGACACCACCACCACGGACCCGACCACCCCGCAAGGAGAGATCTGAATGCCCAAGCTGCCCAAGTTCGAGATCCCGAAGCCGTCGCTTCCCAAGGCGTCCTTCCCGAAGCTGGAGCTGCCGAAGCTCCCCAAGGCCGAGCTCCCGAAGCTGCCGAAGACCGAGCTGCCCAAGCTCGACGTCGCCGTGCCGGTCAAGCCGCTCTACGCCGGTGCCGGCGTCGCGGAGGTGGCCTACGCCGCGGTGAAGGAGTACGCCGTCGGCGTGCAGAAGAAGGTCGTGAGCTACCGCGGTGACGCCACCGCGAAGTACGCCGACGTCAAGCAGACCGTGATCTCCTTCGAGCCCAAGGCGCTCCCCGCCAAGGCGAAGCAGTCGTACGCCGAGTTCGCCGGCACCTCGAAGAAGACCGTCACCGAGCTGCAGGCCGACGCCCGCGCCCTCCCGGCCAAGGCCAAGGCCAAGCTGGACGAGACCACGAGCACGGTCACCGACACCTACGACGACCTGGCCAAGCGCGGCGAGGTCTTCGTCGCCAAGCTCCGCGGCAAGCCGGCTCCCCAGGCGCCGGTCGCGAAGCCGGCGGCGAAGAAGGCTCCGGCGACCAAGACGGTCGCCAAGAAGGCCCCCGCGACCAAGACGGCCGCGAAGAAGGCCCCGGCCACCAAGACGGCCGCGAAGAAGGCTCCGGCCAAGAAGGCGCCGGCGAAGACCGCCGCCGCGAAGTCGACCCCGGCGAAGACCACCGCGTCGGCCGCCACGAAGGCGCCGGCTGCCAAGGCGCCGGCGGCCAAGGCTCCGGCCGCCAAGCCCGCCGAGCAGCCGAAGAACGACTGACCCGCTGCTCCACCACGCACGAGGCCCGCTCCGATCGGAGCGGGCCTCGTCTGCGTGTGCCGGGGCGTGGTGCCAAATCCCCTGCCAACCGGGGAAATGCGCTGCGGTCAGTAGGCGCCGCGGCTGCCGAGCACCGCGCCGACCGTGCGGCCGAGGATCGAGAGGTCCTGGAGCATCGACCAGTTGTCGACGTAGTAGAGGTCGAGCCGAACCGAGTCCTCGACGGAGAGGTCGTTGCGACCCGAGACCTGCCACAGGCCGGTCATCCCGGGGCGGACCCGCAGGCGGCGGTGGAGGACGTCGTCGTAGAGAGCCACCTCGGCCGGCACCTGGGGACGCGGGCCGACCAGGCTCATGTCGCCGAGGAGCACGTTGAAGAGCTGCGGCAGCTCGTCGATCGAGAAGCGGCGCAGCCACTTGCCGGGCCGGGTGATGCGTGGGTCGTCCTTCATCTTGAAGAGCAGCGCGCTGGTGCCCTGCTCCTGCTGAAGGCTGGCGACGAGCGCTTCGGCGTTGACCACCATGGTGCGGAACTTGAAGCAGCCGAACTCCTGGCCGTCCCTCCCCACGCGAGTCTGGCGGAAGAAGACCGGGCCGCCGTCGTACAACTTCACGCGGAGCGCGGCGTAGGCGATCAGGGGGAACGCGGCGAGCAGGATCAGGCCGGAGCCGACGATGTCGAAGGAGCGCTTCGCCCAGCGGGTCGCCTTCGCCCAGCGCGGTCCCTCGAGGTGGACGAGCGGGAGGCCGCCGACCGGGCGGACCCGGACGCGGTCGCCGGAGACGTCGGTGACGGCGGGGGCGACGACGAGCTGGACATCGTGCTGCTCGAGGTCCCAGAGCAGCTGACGCAGCTCGGTGGAGGAGTACGGCAGGCCGCCGGCCACGAAGACGACGTCGGTGTCGGTGCACCACTCGGGCAGGGCGCTGATGTCCTGGGCGCGGGCCAGTACGGGGACGCCGGACGGGGTCTCGGAGGCCTCGAAGCCGGTCGGGACGACGGCACCGACGATGCTGTAGCCGACCCACCGCTCGCGGCGTACGACGGCCGCGATGTCGTCGACCTGCTTGGGGCCGCCGACGATGAGGACCCGCTCCTGCAGGACGCCGCGGGCGCGGGCCTGGTGGAGGAGGCGGCGCAGCACGACGCGGCCGGCGAAGAGGGCCGGGAGGCCGACGACGAAGGCGAGCGCGAAGAAGCCGCGGGAGAGCGAGAACTTCGCGAGGTAGCAGCCGACGCCGACGAAGCCGGCGGCATACATGCTGGCGTGGAAGACCCGCTTGAACTCGTCCGCGCCGGCGCCGAACACGTCGCTGCGGTAGGCGCCGAGGGCCCACAGCAGCGCCACCCAGCAGACGACCAGGAGGGGGCCGACCGTCGTGACGCTCGAGGACACGTCGGTGGCGCTGCGGAAGATGGGGAGGTGGTGGCGACCCAGGACCGCGAGCAGGCACGCCGCGACCATGACCGCGAGGTCGATGACGAAGGCGCTCAGCGGAACGTAACGAACCGCGCGGCTGGGGCTGGTCGAAACCGGCCGCTCGAGCCGCTCTGACAAGACCGTCATGCAGTGAGCCCTTAGGAACGAAGTCCACGTCCGACGAAGTCGGAACCTGAGGCCGAACCCCTCTGTCCGGCATGGCTCACGTTAGGTAAAAATCAAGCCTCCGCGCGGGGTTTCTCCGGAATTGGGACCGATCGGTCTGGTCATCTAGACCAGTCGGGCCTCAGGCGGGATAGTCCGCCCCGGCGGCCTGCCGGGCCGCCCAGGCGGTGGCGACCATGCTGCGCAGGTCGTGGCGCATCTCCCACTCCAGGTCGCGGCGGGCGAGGTCGCCCGCGGCGACGATCCGGGCCGGGTCGCCGGGCCGGCGCGGCTTGACCACCGGCTCGAAGTCGATCTCGGTCACCTCGCGGATCGTGTCCATGATCTGCCGGACGCTGGAGCCCTCGCCGGAGCCGAGGTTGTAGACCCGCTCGAGGCCGTGGCCCGCCGCGAGCGCCCGGGCGGCGACGACGTGGGAGTGGGCGAGGTCCGCCACGTGGACGTAGTCGCGCACGCAGGTGCCGTCCGGCGTCGGGTAGTCGTCGCCGTTGATCTGCGGCGTGCGGCCGTGGGCGAGGGCGTCGAAGACCAGCGGGAAGAGGTTGTGAGGGCTCGAGTCGAACAGGTCCGGCCGCCCGGAGCCGACGACGTTGAAGTAGCGCAGGCTGGTGTGGGCGAGGCCGTGCGCGGTCGCGACGTCGGAGATCAGCCACTCGCCGATCAGCTTCGACTCGCCGTACGGGCTCTCCGGGTGGGTCTCGGTCTCCTCCGTGACGAGGTCGACGTCGGGCGTGCCGTACGTCGCCGCGCTGCTGCTGAAGACGAGCTTGTCCACACCGGCGTCGACCATGGCCTCCAGCAGGTTGGCCGTGCCGGTGACGTTGGCGGCGTAGGTGTGCAGCGGCCGGGAGACGCTCACGCCGGCGTACTTGAAACCGGCGAGGTGGATGACGCCCTCGACGTCGTGCTCGGCGAGAACGCCCTCGATGGCGGCGCGGTCGAGGATGCTCGCCTCGACGAACGCCACCTCCTCCGGCACGAACCGGCGGATCCCGGACGAGAGGTCGTCGATCACCACCGGGGTCAGGTCGGCGTCGATCAGCGCCTGCACCACGTGGGCCCCGATGTAGCCCGCACCACCCGTCACCAGCCAACTCATGCGAGTGACCCTATCGGGAGCGGTGTGACACCCAGCGTGCGCCATGGCGCACCGTGAGGGTCACACGGCGGCGGCCTGCGGGGCGCTACTTTCGGGGAGGACGCGGATGGGCTGCGGCGCGAGCGCGACGTGAGTGCGAGGTGACGGGTGGATGCGATGAGGACGCTGGTCGGCGACGGCTCGTATGCGTGGCCGGAGGGGCCGTGGCTGCGGGCCAACATGGTCACGACGGTGGACGGCTCGGCGCAGGGCGCCGACGGGCGCAGCGGGACGATCAACAACGCGGTCGACAAGGAGATCTTCCATCGGCTCCGCGACACCGCCGACGCGATCCTGGTCGGCGCCGGGACGGCGCGCGCCGAGGGCTACGGGCCCGCCGCGACCCCGATCGTGGTCGTCAGCCGCAGCGGGGCGCTGCCCGAGACGATGGCGGACGCACCCGAGGGCTCGGTGCGGCTGGCGCACGGCGGCGACACGGACGACCTGCGCCGGACGATCGCCGGCCTCCACGCCGAGGGGTTCCACCACATCGTCTGCGAGGGCGGGCCGCGGCTGCTCGGCGACCTGCTCCGCGCCGGCCTGGTGGACGAGCTCTGCTCGACCGTCGTCCCGTGCCTCATCGCGGGGGAGGGGCGTCGGATGGTCGTCGGTGACCAGCTCGACGTCGGCCTCGAGCTGGCGGCGCTGATCGAGGCCGATGGCACGCTCCTGGCCCGATGGCTGGTTCGGAAGTGATTCGCCCAGTGGGCGGGTCCCGTTCACCCGAGCAGCCCTGTTGGTCAAGACAACCTCGCTTGACTCCCCGACCGTGACGGCGCTTGACTCCCCGACCGTGAGTGGTACGGGTGTGACGCAAGCGCTGAGCGCGCCACGGCGACGTCGCCGGTTCAGCCTCAAGGAGGCGCTGCTGTTCCTGGCGTTCGTCGGGCCGAACGTCGCCTTGATCGCGGTCTTCACCTACCGGCCGCTGATCGTCAACGTCTACTACTCGACGTTGAAGTGGGACATCAGCTCCGACTTCGCGACCAAGGTCGGGCTCGGGAACTATCGCGAGTTCTTCCGCAGCGGTGAGGCCGGCCACGTCCTGCTCACGACGGCGATCTTCACCGTCGCGACGGTCGGTCTCTCCCTCGCGCTCGGTCTCCTGGTGGCCGTGGCGCTGAACCGCAAGCTTCCCGGGGTCGGGTTCGCCCAGGCGACGGTGTTCGCGCCGTACGTCCTCTCCGGCTTCGCCGTCGCGCTGCTGTGGCTCTACATCTTCGACCCCAACATCGGGGCGCTCGGCGCGATCCTGCGCAGCATCCACCTCACGAGCCCGGACTGGATCAACAACCCGCGGCTCACGCTCGTGATGGTCATCATCGTCTACGTCTGGAAGAACCTCGGCTACGCCGCGGTGATCTATCTGGCCGGTCTGCAGGCAGTGCCCACCGACATCCTGGAGGCCGCCGAGCTCGACGGTGCCAGCGCGATCCGCCGGTTCTTCTCCGTGACGTTCCCGCTGCTCTCGCCGACGACGTTCTTCCTGCTCGTGACCGTGATGCTGAACTCCCTGCAGGCGTTCGACCTGCTGATCGGCCTCGACAAGCTCGGCCACGGCGCCAAGACGCTGATCTTCGATGCCTACCTGACCGGCTTCTATGACGGGGACGCGGGGATGTCCGCGACGATGTCGACGGTCCTGTTCGGCCTGCTGGCGGTCCTCACGCTCTTCCAGCTGGTCTTCCTCGAGCGGAAGGTCCACTACCGATGAACCACCCCACTCGATTCTTGACCTCCTCCGCTTCGCTCCCCCGGCCAACAATCGATCGGGGACCCCGATGAGCGCCCCGATGAGCGCCCCGACCCTCGCCGAGCCGCCCGTGGCGGCGGCGAAGCCGCCGCGTCCTCCCCGGAACCGGCTCCGGCGTGGCCTGAGCCTGCTGGTGCTCCGCGACTACCTGACCCTGCTGGTGGCGGTGCTGGTCGTGCTGCTGCCGCTGGTCTATCTGGGCTTCTCGTCGTTCAAGTCGCCCTCGGACCTCGCGAGCCACCAGTTCACGCTGTTCCCGGACCGATGGGGCACTGACAACTACACCAAGGCGCTCAACGAGCTGCCGTTCGGCCGGTTCTTCCTCAACTCCACGATCGTCACGGTCGTCGGCGCCGGTCTCAAGGTGGTGCTGGCCGTGATGACGGCGTACGGGCTGGTCTTCTGCGAGTTCCCCGGCAAGAAGCTCATCTTCTGGGCCATCCTCGCGACGCTCATGGTGCCGCCCCAGGTGACGGTGCTGCCCAACTACGTGCTCATCTCGGGGATGGGCGGGAGCGACACCTACTGGGGGCTGATCCTGCCGGGGCTCGGCACGGGATTCGGGACCTTCTTGCTGCGGCAGGCCTTCATGCAGCTTCCGCTGGAGGTGCTCGAGGCCGCCGAGCTCGACGGCGCGGGGCACTGGCGCCGCCTGTGGCACCACGTCATCCCCATGGCGGCCCCCAGCATCGCCACGGTCGCGCTCGTCAACGTGGTCTATGAGTGGAACGACTACCTCTGGCCGCTGGTCATCACCAACGACCCGAACATGATGACCCTCGCGCGCGGCATCACCCTGCTGCGCAACAGCGACAACCTGGCGGCGACGGTCGGTCCGATCATGGCCGGCACCGTGATGGTGCTGGTCCCGGTGCTGCTCGTCTTCGCCGTCCTGCAGCGTCACATCGTCAACGGCTTCACCCAGGGCGGGGTCAAAGGCTGATCCTGTCGGATTCGATCACCCACGGAAGGACACGAGCAATGACGCTTCATCTGCCGCAGGGGGCGGGCCCACTCGGGCGCCCGAGTTTCGACCGGCGTCGGTTCCTCGGTCTGGCCGGCCTCGGGATCACGGCGGCAGCACTGTCCGCCTGCGGGGGCGGACCGAGCACCAGCGGCGGTGGCAACACCGCCGGCAAGGTCACGCAGGTCGACTTCGACGGCGTGAAGCCCGCGAAGGAGATCACCTTCTGGACGACCAACCCCGGCGAGTCCGGCCCGGTGACCCACCAGATCATCAAGGCGTTCCAGCAGGAGAACCCCGACATCACCGTCAAGCTGGTGACGGCCGGGGCGGACTATGAGGAGCTGGCCCACAAGCTCGCCACCGTCTCGCGCGGCGGGAAGCTCCCGGACATCGTCAACCTGTCCGACGTGTGGTGGTTCCAGTACATGATGAACGACCAGATCATCCCGCTGGACTCGGCCTTCGACGCGGTCGGCTTCGAGACCGACCAGTACGTCGACTCGCTGCTGGGCGACTACGTCTACAACAAGGCCAGCTGGGCCGTGCCGTGGGCGCGCTCGACGCCGGTCTTCTACTGGAACAAGGACCACTTCGACAAGGCCGGGCTCGACCCGGAGAAGGCACCCGCCACGTGGGACGAGTTCGCCGAGTGGGCGCCGAAGCTGAAGGAGGCCACGGGCAAGAACGCCTTCCAGCTCCCCGCGCTCGCCGGCTACGCCGGCTGGTCGTTCCAGAACAACCTCTGGGGCTGGGGTGGCGGCTGGTCGAAGAAGGACAGCTTCGAGATCACCTGCGACGCCGACGAGTCCGTCGCCGCGATCCAGTTCCTCGCCGACATGCGCTACAAGCACAAGTGGGCGGCCGTGGCCGGCACCGACTCGATCCAGGACCTCGCCGCCGGCGTGGCCTCGGCGACCGTCGGCTCCACCGGCAGCCTCGCCACCGCGCTGAGCCTCGCGAAGGGGTTCGAGATCGGCGTCGGCTTCCTCCCCGGCGGCCCGCAGGCCAAGGGTGGCGCCGACCAGCCGGTCTGCCCGACCGGCGGCTCGGGTGTCGCGATCATGAAGGACATCCCGGTCGAGAACCAGCTCGCGGCCGCGACCTTCATCAAGTTCCTCACCACCCCGGAGAACACGCTCAAGTTCGCCCAGGCGACCGGCTACATGCCCGTCCGCAAGGACGCCGACCCGTCGCAGATCATCAAGAAGACGCCGCAGGCGAAGACCTCGATCGACCAGCTCGCCGCGACCCGGTCGCAGGACTACGCCCGGGTGTTCCTGCCGGGGGCCGACGAGCAGATGGCGGCGACCTGCGATCGGATCCTCAACCAGCACAAGGACGTCGCGGCCGAGCTCGGCAAGCTCAAGACCACCCTCGAGGGGATCTACAACGACAAGGTGAAGCCGAACATCTGATCGCGCGCCTCGCCTCCGCATGTCCGCGTGAGCACCCCCGGTCGTCTCGGCCGGGGGTGCTCTAGGGTCAGCACACGTGACTGACGAGCTTCGAATCGAGCGCCGGGCCGGCGTCGTACGCGTGACGTTCGAGCGGCCGCACCGCCACAACGCCTTCACCCAGGCGATGTACGCCGCCCTCCACGACCTCTGCGACGAGCTCGCCGCGGACGAGTCGACCCGGGTGCTCGTCCTGCAGGGGGCCGGCGGGCGCGCGTTCGCCGCCGGCAACGAGATCTCCGACTTCCTCTCGCAGGACGCGGTCGCCTACGAGGACTGGATCCGCGAGCTGCTGCAGAAGCTCTACGCGCTCCCGCAGGTCACCATCGCCGCCGTCGACGGTGTCTGCGTCGGCGGCGGGCTGGCGGTCGCGACCCACTGCGATCTGCGGGTCGCGACGGCGCACTCGCGCTTCGGCTACCCGATCGCCAAGACGCTCGGCAACGCGCTCGCCGCGCCCATCGTCTATCGCTGCGCCGGCGTCTTCGGCGAGCCGCTCACCCGCGAGATGCTGCTCGCCGCGCGGCTGGTCGGCGCCGACCGGGCCTACGCCGTCGGCGCGCTCACGGCGGTCGCCGCGGACACGGCGGCGCTCGACGAGGAGGTCGCGGCGCTCGTGGACGGCATCCTCCCGCTCTCGCGCGTCACGATCGGGGCGGCGAAGTCCCAGCTCGCCGCGCGCTCCGCGGCCCTTGAGGCCGCTCCCGAGGGCGACGAGGAGCTGCTGCGCGATGTCTACACCGGTCCGGACTTCACCGAGGGCGTCCGCGCGTTCCTCGCCAAGGAGAAGCCCGCGTTTCGCTGAGTGCCGTCGGTTGGTGCTGGGGCTGGGTAATCCGGGACGTTCCGGTCGGTCTACTCCTCAGTAACGGACTCGAACGTCCCGGACTACCTCAGCGCTGCCGCCTCGAGGAGGCTCGGGCCGTACCACGTGATCAGCCGTCCACTGATCAGCTCGGTGGGGGTCCGGGTGAAGGCCTCGGGACCGTCGGTCGCGGTGAAGCGGTAGGGCTCGTCCGGGAGCAGTACGACGTCGGCGCCGGCCGCGTCGAGCTCCTCGAGCGGGACACGGGGATAGCGCGCGCCGTCGGGGTTGCGCACGCGGTCGGCATAGACGTTCTCCCAGCCGAGTCGGCGCAGCAGGTCACCGGTGAAGGTGCGGGCGCCGACGACCATCCACGGATCCCGCCAGATGGGTACGACGACCCGTCGGGTCACGCGGGGGAGCGGACCGCACCACTGGCGTCGCGCGTCGGCGAGCCAGTCCGGCCGGTCCCAGCCGAGGCCGTCGAGGAGCCGCTCCATGGATGCGACCGCGGCCGGGACCGTCTCGATGTCGGTGACCCACACCCGCACGCCGGCCTCGCGGAGCCGTCGGACGTCGAGCTCGCGGTTCTCCTCCTTGTTGGCGACCACGACGTCGGGGGCGAGGGCCCGGATCGCGGCGAGGTCGGGGTTCTTGGTGCCGCGGACCCGCGCGATGTCGCGCGCGGCCAGGTCGGCGGGATGCGTGCACCAGTCCGTCACACCCACCAGGCGGTCTGCCGCGACCGTGGCGAGCGCCTCCGTCAGTGAGGGGACGAGCGACACGACCCGCTGGGCGGGCCGGGGGCCGTCGTACGGGATGCCGAGGTCGTCCGTCATCGGTGGTGCCCCGGTGCGAGCATTCAGCTCAGACGTTGCGGCGGTAGGCGCCGCCGACTTCGAAGAAGGCTTCGGTGACCTGGCCGAGGGTGCAGACTCGGGCGGCGTCCATGAGGACGGCGAAGATGTTGTCGCCGGTGGTGGCGGCCTTCTTGAGCCGGTCGAGGGCTGCGGCGGCTTCGTCGCTGTGGGCGGCCTGGAAGTCGCGGACTCGGCGCAGTTGGCCGGTCTTCTCCTCCTCGGTGGCGCGGGAGAGCGCGAGGGCGGCGTTGGGGTCGGCGTCGTGGGCGACCTCGGGGCGGCGGAAGGTGTTGACGCCGATGATGGGCAGGGAGCCGTCGTGCTTCTTGTGCTCGTAGAGCATGGACTCGTCCTGGATGCGGCCGCGCTGGTAGCCGGTCTCCATGGCGCCCAGGACGCCGCCGCGCTCGGAGATCCGGTCGAACTCCTCGAGCACGGCGCGTTCGACGAGGTCGGTGAGCTCGTCGATGATGAAGGAGCCCTGCAGGGGGTTCTCGTTGAACGCCAGGCCCCATTCCTTGTTGATGATGAGCTGGATGGCCATGGCGCGGCGGACCGACTCCTCGCTGGGGGTGGTGACGGCTTCGTCGTAGGCGTTGGTGTGGAGGCTCTGGGCGTTGTCGTAGATCGCGATGAGGGCCTGCAGGGTGGTGCGGATGTCGTTGAAGTCCATCTCCTGGGCGTGCAGGGAGCGGCCGGAGGTCTGGACGTGGTACTTCAGCTTCTGGGAGCGGTCGGAGGCGCCGTACTTCTCCTTCATGGCGACCGCCCAGATGCGGCGCGCGACGCGGCCGATGACGGAGTATTCGGGGTCCATGCCGTTGGAGAAGAAGAAGGACAGGTTGGGCGCGAAGTCGTCGATGTCCATGCCGCGGGCGAGGTAGGACTCGACGTAGGTGAAGCCGTTGGCGAGGGTGAAGGCGAGCTGGCTGATCGGGTTCGCCCCGGCCTCGGCGATGTGGTAGCCGGAGATCGAGACGGAGTAGAAGTTGCGGACGCCGTGGGCGATGAACCATTCCTGGATGTCGGCCATGCAGCGCAGGGAGAACTCGGTGGAGAACAGGCAGGTGTTCTGGCCCTGGTCCTCCTTGAGGATGTCGGCCTGGACGGTGCCGCGCACGGTCTTGAGGGCTTCGGCGGGGTCGAGGCCGCGTTCGCGGGCCTGGTCGATGACGGTGTTGAGGAAGAACGCCAGGATCGTCGGCGCGGGCCCGTTGATCGTCATCGAGACGCTGGTGGTGGGGGCGAGCAGGTCGAAGCCGTCGTAGAGCGTCTTCATGTCCTCCAGGGTGGCCACCGAGACGCCGCTGGTGCCGACCTTGCCGTAGATGTCGGGGCGCTCGTCGGGGTCGCGGCCGTAGAGGGTGACCGAGTCGAAGGCGGTGGACAGGCGGGTGGCGGGCTGGCCTTCGGAGAGGAGCTTGAAGCGGCGGTTGGTGCGGAACGGGTCGCCCTCGCCGGCGAACATCCGGGCGGGGTCCTCGTTGGTCCGCTTGAACGGGAAGACGCCGGCGGTGTAGGGGAAGCGGCCGGGCAGGTTCTCGCGCCGGAAGAAGCGGACCAGCTCGCCGTGGTCGTCGAACCGGGGGACGGCCACCCGCGGGATCTTGGTGCCCGACAGCGACACCCGGCCGGCGGTCTGGGTGTCGGTGTCGTACGACGCCACCGTCTCCGGCCAGGTCGCGAGCTGCTCCGCGAGGTCGGTGGGGAGGGCGGCCTTCGCCTCGGCCGCGGCCTTTGTCACCGACGCTGAGTCGGGGAGCTCCGCGGCCACGGTCTCGAAGGCCTGGGCACGGCGGGCGGCGACCGCGAGCTCGTCGGTGCGGGCGTGGTAGCCGCGGACGGTCTCGGCGATCTCGGAGAGGTAGCGGACCCGCTCGGGCGGGACGACGGGGTGGATGCCGGAGGAGTGCCTGACCGAGACGGCGGGCAGGACGCCCTCGTCGATCCCGAGACCGCGCTCCGCCAGCACCCCCCTCACATGCTGGTAGAGCGCGGTGACCCCATCGTCATCGAAGGTGGCGGCCGACGTCCCGAAAACGGGCATCTCCTCAGGCGAAGATCCGAACGCCTCGCGGTTGCGCACCAGCTGGCGGCTCACGTCGCGCAGCGCGTCGGCGGCACCACGGCGCTCGAACTTGTTGATCGCCACCACGTCGGCGAAGTCGAGCATGTCGATCTTCTCCAGCTGGCTGGCGGCCCCGAACTCCGGCGTCATGACATAGAGCGACACGTCGACGAACGGCACGATCGCCGCGTCGCCCTGCCCGATGCCGGGCGTCTCCACGATGACCAGGTCGAAGCCCGCGGCCTTCACCACGGTGAGCACGTCGGTGAGGTGCTCGGGAACCTCGTGGGCGCCCCGGGTCGCGAGGCTGCGGTAGTAGACCCGATCGCCGTCGATGGAGTTCATCCGGATCCGGTCGCCCAGCAGCGCCCCGCCGCCCTTGCGCCGGGTCGGGTCGATGGCGATCACCGCGACGCGCAGCTTGTCCTGCTGGTCGGTACGCAGGCGGCGTACGAGCTCGTCGGTCAGGGACGACTTGCCTGAGCCGCCGGTGCCGGTGATGCCGAGGACGGGGACGTCGCGGGCGGCGTCGGTCAGGCGGGCGCGTACGTCGTCGGGCAGCCGCCCCTGCTCCGCGCCGGTGAGGGCGCGGGCGACCGCCGTACGGTCGCCGGCGAGGACCTCGTCGGCGGTCACGGCGTGCTGCGCCCACAGGTCGGCGTCGATGTCACGGACGACCGAGTTGACCATCCCGACCAGGCCGAGGCGCTGACCGTCCTCGGGGGAGAAGATGTGGACTCCGGACTTGGCGAGCCGCTCGATCTCAGCGGGGATGATCACCCCGCCACCGCCACCGACGACCTTGACGTGGTCCGCGCCGCGCTCGCGCAGCGACTGGACGAGATATTCGAAGTACTCGACATGGCCGCCCTGGTAGCTGCTCACCGCGACCGCGTGCGCGTCCTCCTCGACCGCCGCGTCGACCACCTCCTGGACCGACCGGTTGTGGCCGAGGTGGACGACCTCGCAGCCCTGGCTCTGGAAGATCCGCCGCATGATGTTGATCGAGGCGTCATGGCCGTCGAACAGGCTGCTCGCCGTGACGATGCGGACGTGGTGCTGCGGGACATAGAGATCCTGGGTGGCCATCGGCCCTCCATCCAAGGCGAGAAACTAGGAAGTCCAAGTATCTCCAGCATAGGGCGCGCGTCCCCCTCCGTCGAGATGTCGGTTCTGGTCGGTCGAGATGCGGATTGTGGTCGGTCGAGATGCGGATTGTGGCCGTCTCCACCAACCACAACCGCGGTTTCGGCCAACCGAAACCGACATCTCGAGGGGCCGAAACCGACATCTCGACCCGAGGCGGGTCAGCCGACGGTGTCGCCCGCGGAGGAGCGGAGCTCGTCGAGCAGCGTGCGGAGCGTGGCGACCTGGGCGGGCTCGGGGAGACCCGGCTTCTCGAAGATCTCGGTGTTGAGCCCGACCGTGGCGGTCTCGACCGCCTCACGGCCGGCGTCGGTGATCGTGGCGAGGACGACCCGGCGGTCCTGCTCGCCACGGCTGCGGGCGACGTACCCCTGCCGCTCCAGCCGGTCGACGGCGCTCGTTACGGAGGTCGGGTGGACCTGGAGCAGCGAGCCGAGCCGGGTCATCGGCAGCGCACCGGCGCGGGTGAACGCGAGCACGCGCAGGACCTCATAGCGGGCGAAGGAGAGGTCGAGCGGGCGGAGCACGGCATCGATCCGCTCCATCAGCAGCTGGTGGACCCGGACGACCGAGGTCACCATCGCCATGCCGTCGGCGGCGTCGGTCCAGCCGTGGGCGACCCATTGCCGGTGTGCCTCGCGGATCGGGTCCATGCAGGACAGAGTAGGGGCTCCTGTGACACCCAGAGTGCGCCAGGACGCACGCTGGATGTCACACCGCCCTCAGCCGCCCCAGGTGGCGCGGGCGCCCGCGTCCCCGGCGCGGACCAGCACGACCGTCGCGCCGACGGCCACCACGAGCGCGGCGACCATGAGCGCGACCCCGAGCGTGCGTCGTACGACGGAGGCCGACCCGTCCGCGCCGACGAGCACGTCCCGCCCCGGACCGCCCCACCACCACTGGGCGGCCGCGACCACGAACAGCGCGACCGCCCACGGCAGGATCTGCCCGGCCAGCTGCTCGTGGCGCTCGACCAGCGGGCTCTGCTCGGCGCCGAGCGAGCGGGCCAGGTCCTCGCCCGCGCGGGTCGTGACCGGCACGAGCACCAGCACGGCGAGTGCGGCGAGCGGCGTGACGATCCCGAGCCGGCGGCGCGCCGCGGGCCACAGCGTGTGGAGCACGAGCGCGAGCGCCGTGAGTGGGAGGAGCACGACCACCGCGTGCACCAGGAGCGGGTGGGCGGGGATTCCGTCGAAGGTCATGACGTCGACACGGAACGGCGCGCCGCGTGGTTCAGTGGGGGTGTGCGCCCGAGTGAACGTTCGGGCCGTCTGTCCCGTGTCAGGGGCGGAGGTGATGAGATGGCGCGGCCCGTCGGCGACCCGGACCTGCTCCGCGAGCTGCACCGCGACCATGCCGCAGCGCTGTGGAGCTATGTCGTCCGGCTGACCGGCGACCGGGCGCGCGCCGAGGACGTCGTGCAGGAGACGATGCTCCGCGCCTGGCGCGGCGCGATCGCGGACGGCGAGCGAGGGTCCGCCCGCGCCTGGCTGTTCACGGTCGCCCACAACCTCGTCGTCGACGAGGCGCGCAGCGCCCGGTCCCGGCACGAGGCGGCCGCCGACCTGACCCTCGACGCGCTGCCGGACCCATCGCTGCCCGACCGCGTCGACGCGCTCTTCGAGACGATGCTGGTCAGCGATGCGCTGCGCTCGCTCTCGCGGGAGCACCTGGCTGTCGTCGTCCGTGCCTACTACGGTCGGCTCACCGTCGCCGAGATCGCCGAGGAGCTGGGGATCCCGGCCGGCACGGTGAAGTCGCGGCTCCACTACGGGCTGCGCGCGCTCCGGCTCGCCCTGCAGGAGAGGGGGGTGACGAGATGACCGACCACGAGACCGAGCACGAGGCGTACGCCGACTGGGACGGCGCCTACGTCGTCGGTGCGCTCTCGCCGGCCGAGCGCGCCGAGTTCGAGCGCCATCTCGCCCGCTGCCCGCGCTGCCAGGCGGAGGTCGGCGACCTCGCCCCGCTGCCGGGCCTGCTCGCACGCGTCGACGCCGAGGAGGCGGAGGCGCTGCTCGCCACGCCCGAGGTGACGGCCGGCCCGCCGCCGCCCGGGCTCGAGCGCCGGTTGCTGGAGGCCGCGGCGCGGGAGCAGACGGCGAGGCCAGCCTTCTGGCGGCGTACGTCGACCCGCGCAGGTCTCGGGGTCGCAGCCGCTGCCGCGGTGGCGGCCGCCGTCGTCGTACCCCTGTCGCTGGCGGGGCCCGACGAGCCGAACCCCACCGCCGTCCAGGTCGCCCTCCGGCCGGCGCGGGAGATCCCGCTGACCGCCGACGTCGCGCTCGTGCCGACCTCGTGGGGGACCAAGGTCGACATGACGTGCTGGTATGCCCGGGAGCCGTACGACGCCGTCCACACCTATGCGCTCTATGTCGTCGACCCGGACGGCCGCCCATCGCTGGTCTCACGCTGGCACGCCAGCCCCGGGCAGACCGCGCGGACGAGCGGCTCGACCGACCTGGCGGTCGCCGACATCCGGCAGGTCCAGCTGCGGGACGACGCGGGCGCGGTCCTGATGACCGGGCGCCCGGGTGGCCGGTCCGGGTGATCGGCGGGCCGGTCGGCAGGCTGATCGGCGGGGTGACCGGCCACCCGCTGAACCTCCGCACGCTGCGCCTCGTGTCCCTGGGGTCAGCACGTCTCGCCGAGGAGCAGCCATGAACCTGACCAACCTCTCGCCCGCGCTCGCCGGCCTGGCCGTCGTCGGGCTCCTCGCCGCCGGCTGTGGCTCCTCGGGCGGCGGGTCCGCTGCGTCGGACAGCAGCTCGACCGGCAGCTCGACCGGCAGCTCGGACAGCAGTTCCGCCGGCTCATCCGGCGGCTCCGGGACCACCCAGGGCACCGTCGTGAAGACCGCCTCCACGCCGCTGGGCACGATCGTCGTGGACGGCGCGGGGCGGACGGTCTACGTCTATGACCAGGACACGAAGGGCGCCTCCTCGAGCGCGTGCACGGGCGGGTGTGCGACCTCGTGGCCCGCAGTCCCCGCCGGCAGCGGGACGCCGAAGGGGACCGGCGTGACCGGCACCCTCGGCAGCATCACCGGCGTCGACGGGAAGCCGCAGCTCACCCTCGACGGCTGGCCGCTCTATTACTACGTCGGCGACACGCAGGCCGGTCAGCTGACCGGCCAGGCGCTCGACGACGTGTGGTGGGTCGTCGCGCCCGACGGCGCGAAGATCACCGCGGCGCCGAAGGCGTCGGGGAGCCCGGCGCCGGCCGACTCGGGAGGCGGCGGCTACGCCTACTGAGCCGATGCCGACGGCTGAGCCGAGCTGACGGCTGAGCCGAGCTGACGGCGGTGCCGGCCCGAGCTGACGGCTGAGCCGCCCCGAGCGGCCCCGGCCCTCAGGTCCAGATGGATCCGACCCGGCCGCCGTCGGCGGTGAGGACGGCGCCGTTGAGCGCGACGGCGCGCGGAGAGGCCAGGAACGTCACGATGTCGCCGATCTCGCTCGCGTCCACGGTGCGGCCGAGGGCGTTGGCCTCCGAACCGGCCTGCATCGCCGGGGTGAACTCGCGGGAGTCGGTCCGGGTGAGGCCGGGGTGGACGACGGTCACGGCGATGTTGTCCCGGCCGAGCTCGTCGGCGAGGTTCTTCGCGATCGCGACGACCGCGATGTTGCGGACCGAGCCCATGATCGAGCCGGTCGCGCGCGCGTTCATGCCGGAGATGTTGACGATGCGCCCGCCGCCGGCGGCCCGCAGGTGGGGGACGGCGGCCCGCGCCACCCGCAGGTAGCCCAACGCCTTCGTGTCGACCTGCTCGATGACCTCGGCCTCGTCCGTCCCGGCGACGCCGGTGCCCTTCGTGGAGTTCGACGCCGGCTGGGCCGCCGCGTTGACGACCACGTCGAGCCGGCCGAACCTCGCGACGACCTCCGCGACGGCCGCATCCACTTGGGCCGCGTCGGTCGTGTCCGCCACCACGGTCAGGACGTCGCCGCCGAGCTCCGCCGCGGCCGCCGCGAGCGCCTCAGCGTCGCGGGCCAGCAGCGCGACCGACGCGCCCTCCGCGAGCAGCGCCCTCGCGCACGCCTTGCCGATGCCCCTGCTGCCGCCGGTCACGAGGGCGACCTGTCCGTCGAGTCCTACGTCCATGCCAGAGAGTCAACCCTGTCCTGGCCGCGGTCAGTCGGCCACGTGGGCGTGCTCGTCGCGGAGTTGACGCTTGAGGATCTTCCCGGAGGGGTTCTTCGGCAGGGCGTCGGCCACGACGACGTACTTGGGCGTCTTGAAGCCGGCAAGGCACGCGCGGGTGTGGTCGATGACCTGCTCGGCGGTCAGCGTGGCGCCGGCCTTGGGGACGACGACGGCGGCCACCGCCTCGACCCAGCGCGGGTGCGGGACCGCGAAGACGGCGACCTCGGCGACGCCGTCGAGGGTATAGATCGCCTCCTCGACCTCGCGGGTGGCGACGTTCTCCCCGCCGGTCTTGATCATGTCCTTCAAGCGGTCGACGACGTAGAGATGGCCCTCCTCGGTGAGGTAGCCGAGGTCGCCGGAGTGGAACCACCCGCCGCGGAAGGCCTCCGCGGTATTGTCGGGCTGCTCGTAGTAGCCGAGCGTCGCGTGCGGCGAGCGGTGGACGATCTCGCCGATCGTGCCGGGCGCCACCGGCCGGTCGTGGTCGTCGACGATCCGGGTCTCGACGTTGAGCGCCGCGCGCCCCGCCGAGCCGGCGTGGGAGAGCTGCTGGTCCGGGCCGAGGATGGTGGCGAGTGGCGCCATCTCAGTCTGGCCGTAGAAGTTCCACAGGCGTACGCCGGGGAGCCGCTCGGTCATCTCCCGCAGGATCGCGACCGGCATCGGCGAGGCGCCGTAGTAGCCCTTCCGCAGGCTGGAGAGGTCGCGGGTGTCGAAGTCGGGGGAGCGGAGCAGCCCGATCCACACCGTCGGCGGCGCGAAGAACTTCGTCACGCCGTGCTCCTCGATCGCGCGCAGCACGGCCGAGGGCTCCGGCGACGGCAGGATGATCGAGGTCGCGCCGAGGTAGACGTCGACGCCGAGGAAGCAGTCGAGCTGCGCGCAGTGGTAGAGCGGCAGGGTGTGGAGCTCGACGTCGTCGGCGCTCATCTCGCCGTCGACGAGGCAGGAGACGTACTGCCACATCAGCGCCCGGCTGGTCAGCAGCGCGCCCTTCGGCCGTGACTCGGTGCCGGAGGTGAACATCATCCGGATCGGGTCGTCGTCGGCGACGGGGACGAGCGGCGCGACGCCGTCGTACGCCGTCCAGGTGGCGACGTCGGTCCAGCCGGACGGCACCTCGCCGTGCAGGGGTACGACGACCCGCGTCGCCACCCGCGAGCCCGACTCCGCCAGCGCCTTCTCGGCCGTGGGCACGAGCGTGTCCTCGACGACGAAGGCGGTGGCGCCGGACTGCGCCAGGATGAAGGCGATCTCGTCGGCGCCGAGCATGAAGTTGATCGGCACGAGGACGACCCCCACCCGGGCGGCCGCGAAGTCGAGCACGGCGAACTGCCAGCAGTTGTGGCACAGCAGCGCCAGCCGGTCGCCCTTCGCGAGCCCGGCCGCCGCGATCGCGGCCGCCGTACGGTCGACCGTGACCTCGAGCTCGGCGAAGGTCAGCCGGGTGTCGCCGTCGATGATGGCCGGCTTGTCGGGGAGGCGCTGCGCGGTCCGGCGCGGCAGGTCGCCGAGGCTGTGCTGGCGGGCGATCTGGAGATCGGTCTCGACGTCGGGCATGCGCGCTCCTTCGGCAGGTGTGGGCCGGGTCACATGCTAGGGGTGTCTCGTGTCCGGCGCAGCGCGACCGCTCAGGCCGACGCGCGCCGCACGAGGGTGGGGGAGAAGATGACCCGCCGCGGCAGGGTGAGCCCGCCGTCGAGCTGCTCGAGGAGCAGCCGGGCGGCCTCCTCGGCCATCTCCCCGATGGGGTTGCGCAGGGTCGTGAGCGGCGGGTCGGTGTGCTCGGCGATGCCGAGGTCGTCGTACCCGGTGACGGCGAGGTCGGTCGGGACCCGCCGGCCCTGCGCGGAGAGGACGCGCAGGGCGCCCGACGCCATCAGGTCGGAGGCGACGACGATCCCATCGAGGTCGGGATGGGCGTCCAGGAGCGCGGCGCAGGCGTCGGCGCCGCCCAGCTCGGTGAAGTCGCCGTGGACGACGGCGTCGGTGGGCAGGCCGGCGTCACCGAGCGCCTCGCGCCATCCCTCCAGGCGGTCGCGTCCGGCGGTCATGTCGGCGGGACCGGCGACCGTGCCGATCCGGCGGCAGCCGCGGTCGAGGAGGAGGCGGGTGGCCTCGCGACCACCCGCCCTGTTGTCGGTGTCGACGTAGGAGACCCGATCTGTGCTCGTCCACGGTCGCCCGATGAACGTGCACGGGAGACCCAGCGCGGCGAGGTGGTCGGAGAGACTGTCGCTGCGGTGGTGGGAGACCACGATCGCCCCGTCGATGTGGCGCCCGCGCAGGTAGCGCAGCATCCGGTGCTCCTCGTCGCCGGGCTGCGCGATCAGCAGCACGACCTGGAGGTCGCGGGCCGAGAGGACGCTCGTGACGACATGGAGCGTCCGCGCGAAGAACGGGTCGGAGAAGACCCGCTCGTCCGGCTCGGGGACGACCAGCGCGACGGAGTCCGTACGCCGGGTCACGAGCGACCGCGCGGCCGGGTTGGGGGTGTAGCCGAGCCGGCGTACGGCGTCGTCGACCGCCTGCTGGGCACGGGCGCTCACCCGCGAGCCGCCGTTGATGGCGCGGGAGGCCGTCGCCCGGCTGACGCCGGCCAGCCGCGCGACCTCCTCGAGTGTGGGCGAGCCGCCCGTCCCCGCCGACGGGGGCTCGGGGTGGGCGTCGGTGTCGTCGACCATCGGCGTCCCGCTCAGGCGAGCCGGTTGGTGGCGGCGACCTCGGCATACCAGAGCGCGCTGTCCTTCGGCGTGCGCACCTGGGTGTCGTAGTCGACGTGGACGATGCCGAACCGCTGGCCGTAGCCGTAGGCCCACTCGAAGTTGTCGAGCAGCGACCAGGCGAAGTAGCCGCGGACGTCGACCCCCGCCTCGAGCGCGTCGTGGACGGCGCGCAGATGCTGCGCGAGGTAGTCGCGCCGCTCCGGGTCGTGGACCGCGCCGCCGGTGAGGACGTCCTCGTAGGCGGCGCCGTTCTCGGTGATGTAGACGGGGGGCACGGCGTAATCGTCGCGCAACCGGACCAGCAGACGCGTGAGGCCCTCCGGCTGGATCTCCCAGTCCATCCCGGTGGTCGGCAGGCCGCGGCGCGGGAAGGAGAGCCCACCGCCGGGGTACGGCGAGCTGGTGGGCCGCTCCGGGTGGCGGACCGCGCTGCCGAGCAGCCGGGCCGGGTCGTCGTCGTGCGGGAGCCCCGAGGCGCCGTCGCCGTGGTAGTAGTTCACGCCCAGCGCGTCGAGCGGCTGGTGGATGACGTCGAGGTCGCCGTCGAGGACCCAGTCCTGCCACGGCCGGCCCTGGAAGGTCAGGCCGTCGGTGTCGGCGGCCAGGTCCTCGGCGTACCGGCCACGGAAGAGCGGCTCGAGGAAGACCCGGTTGAAGAACCCGTCGAGGCGGCGGGCGGCGTCGAGGTCGGCCGGCTCGGTGGGGTCGAACGGGTCGGCCACGGTCAGGTTGAGGGTGATGCCGACCTGCTTCCCGGCCTCGGGGGTGGCGCCGCGCCGGCGCAGTTCGTCGGTGGCCATGCCGTGCGCCAGCAGGAGGTGGTGGGCGGCGACGAGCCCGGCCACGCCTTCCTGCCGACCGGGGGCGTGCTGGCCGCCGGTGTAGCCGAGGAACGCCGAGCACCACGGCTCGTTGAGGGTGGTCCAGGTGGCGACCCGGTCACCGAGGGCGTCGTACATCGCGGTGGCGTAGTCGACGAAGCGGTAGGCGGTGTCGCGGTTGGTCCAGCCGCCCTGGTCCTCGAGCGCCTGCGGCAGGTCCCAGTGATAGAGCGTCACCCACGGCGCGATGCCGGCCTCGAGGAGCTCGTCGACGAGCCGGCTGTAGAAGTCGAGCCCCTTCTGGTTGACCGCGCCGGCGTCGGGCCGGACGCGTGGCCACGCGGTCGAGAAGCGGTACGACGCCAGGTGGAGCCGCTTCATGAGCGCGACGTCCTCGGGGACCCGGTGGTAGTGGTCGCACGCCACGTCGCCGGTGTCACCGTCGATGACGGCGCCCGGGACCCGGGCGAAGGTGTCCCAGATCGACGGGGTGCGGCCGTCCTCGTCCACGGCGCCCTCGATCTGGTAGGCCGCGGTGGCGGCGCCCCAGACGAAGTCGGCGGGGAAGGTGAGGGGGGAGGTTGCGGGGGATGTCATCCCTTGACGGCTCCTTGCATGATGCCGGCCACGAGTTGGCGACCGGTCGCGATGAACAGGAGGAGGAGCGGCACCGTGGCCAGGATCGTGCCGGCCTGGAGGAGCGCCATGTCGCTGAGGCCCTGGCCGGGCGCGATCTTGAGCTGGTCGAGCGCGGTCTGCAGCGTCTGGACGTCGGAGCCCTGCAGGACCAGCAGCGGCCACATGAAGTCGGTCCAGACCTGCATGAACGTGAAGAGTCCGAGGATCGCCATCGCGGGCCGCGCGGCCGGGACGGCGACGGTCCAGAACGTGCGGATCATCGAGCAGCCGTCGACGCGGGCGGCGTCGATCAGCTCGTCGGGGATCGCGTCGACGAGATACTGCCGCATGAAGAAGACGCCGAACGCGGTCACCAGCCACGGCAGGATCACCGCCGCGTGGGTGCCGGTGAGGCCGAGGTTGCTGAACTCCTTGAGCAGCGGGATCAGGGCCAGCTGCGTCGGCACCGCCATCGTGAGGATGACGAAGACCATGGCGGCGTTCGCGCCGCGGAACCGCAGCTTGGCGAACGAGTAGCCGGCCAGCGTCGAGAAGAGCACGACCGAGAAGGCCGAGACGCCGGAGACGATCACGGAGTTGGCGAGCGCGGACCAGAAGTCGATCCGGTCGAAGACCCGGGCGGCGTTCTCGAAGAAGTGGCCGCCCGGGGTCAGCGGCGGCGGGTTCTCCCCGGCGCGCTGCCTGGTGACCGAGCCGATCACGAACGACCAGTAGAGCGGGAAGGCCGAGCCGACGAAGAACGCGGCGAGCAGGCCGTAGACGAGGAATCCGGGTCCGGTCCGACTCGTGCGTGTCATGCGTGGCTCCGCTTCTGGACGGCGCGGGTGATGGCGAAGTTGACCAGCGCGAAGGCCACGATGATGAGGAAGAGGATCCAGGCGGCGGCCGCGGCCCGCGGGTAGGGGTTGGTGCTGCTGTTCGCGGTGTTGAAGACGTACATCGTGAGGGTCTGGTACTCGTAGCTCGAGCCGCCCTGGTGCTGCAGGTTGGTGTCGAAGAGGCGCGGCTCGGTGAAGATCTGCAGCCCGCCGATCGTCGAGGTGATGATGACGAAGATCATCGTCGGGCGGATCGAGGGCAGCGTGACGAAGAGGAACTGCTTCACCCGGCTGGCGCCGTCGATGGACGCGGCCTCGTAGAGGTCGCGCGGGATCGCCTGCATCGCGGCCAGGATGATCAGCGCGTTGTAGCCCGTCCAGCGCCAGTTGACCATCGTCGCGATCGCCAGCCAGCTCGCGGGGCGGTTGGCGTGCCACTGCACCGTGGGAAGCCCGATCCCGCTCAGGACGTCGTTGACCAGCCCCGACTTGTCGGCGAACAGGGCGCCGAAGATCAGCGCCGCGGCCGCAGGCGCGACGACGAACGGCAGCAGCACGCTCATCCGCCACCAGGTGCGGCCGCGCAGGTTGGTGTCGAGCAGGGCGGCGACGACGGTCGCGACGATCACCTGGGGCACCGAGGAGAGCAGGAAGATCCCGATGGTGTTCCAGAACGCCTTGTGGAAGACGGGGTCCTTCAGGACGTGGCTGTAGTTCTCCCAGCCGACCCAGGGGCCGTGACCGGCGCCGAAGCGCGGCCAGGAGAAGAACGAGAGATAGCCCGTGTAGACCATCGGGTAGAGCCCGATGACGAGGAAGACGAGGAAGAACGGCAGGACGTAGAGGTACGGCGACACCTTCATGTCCCAGCGGGACAGCCGCTGACGCAGGGTCAGCCGTGCCGGCGTACGCCTCATGTCCCGGTGATCGGGGGAGGGCACCCCCGCCGGGGGCGCCTGGCCGGACCTGGAGGTCGAGGTCCGGCCGGTGCCCCCGAGGGTGGCTGGTGCGTGGTCACTCATGGAGCAGGTTCAGCCGTCAGGAGAGCTGGCTGACGGCTTGGACGAACGTCTTCCAGGACGACTCCGGCGACTTGCCCTCGTCGACGCGCTGGATCGCGGTCTGGAAGAGCCCGAGGATGTCGGAGTACTTGTCACCCTTGAACGGCAGGTCCGGCTCCACGGCCTTGGCACGGTTGGCGAGGATCTGCGCCGTCGGGGCGTTGTTGAAGTAGGGGTCGGGCTTGGCCGACTTGCTCAGCTGCTCCTCCGCAGCGATGTTGGCCGGGTAGGCGCCCGCCTTCTCGAACGCGCCGACCTCCTGGGCCTGGTCGGTCAGCCAGTTGGCGAACTGCTTGGCCTCGTCCTGGTGCTTGGACTGCGTGGGTACGGCGAGGAACGAGCCGCCCCAGTTGCCACCGCCGCCCGGGAAGGCGTCGGCGATGTCCCAGCCCTTGACCTTCGGCGCGGAGGACTTGATGTTGGCGAACATCCAGCCCGGGCACGGCATGGTCGCGAAGCCGTTGTCGGTGAAGTTGGCCTGCCAGTCGTCGCTCCACTGGACGGCCTTGGTCGAGAGCGTGTCGGCGTACTTCGCGACGGTGTCGTAGACCTGCTTCAGGTCCGGGTTGTCGACGTCGACCTTCTGGTCCTTGGTCTGGAAGGGGTACTTCGCCTGGTTGAGCATCGCCTGGGCGATCGAGCCGCTCGAGTCGTACCACTTCGTCCCGGGGACCTTCTTGACGAACTCCTGGCCCGTCTTGAAGTAGTCGTCCCAGGTGTCGAAGAGCTTCGCGACCTGGGCGCGGTCGGTCGGGAGGCCGGCCTTCTTGAACAGGTCGGCGCGGTAGCAGACCGCCTCGGGGCCCGCGTCGGTCGGATAGCCGATCTGCTTGCCGTCGGTGGTTTGGCCGGCCTTGGCCTTGTAGTCGACCCAGCGGTTGTCGAGCGAGGAGTCGGAGAGGTCGACGAACTGGTCGGACGCGCCGTCGGCGAGGAACTGCGGCATGGCGTCACCCTCGATGGCGACGATGTCGGTCAGCCCCGTGCCGGCCTGCAGGTCGGAGGTGAGGGTCTGCTTCCACGTGTCCCACTCCGCGATCTGGGTCTCGTGGACCTTGAACGGTCGATCCGGGTCGGCGTTCCACTTCTTGATCAGATCGCCGTAGCCGAAGTCGCCGAAGGTCGTGATGGTCAGCGTGTCGTTCTTCCCGAGAGACTTCTGCGCCGTGTCGCTGCCGCCGCTGCTCCCGCACGCGGCGGTGACGCCGACGACGAGGGTCGCGACGGCGCCGAGGGCAAGGCCCTTGCGCCAAGAGAGGTTCTTTCGCACCGTGGGACGCTCCTGTGTGTGCACTTCGTGGTGATGATCCCGGGTCGCCCCGGCGGTGTGAGAGCGCTTCCACTCTCGCCTGGTCCGCAACTATGACGGCCGTCACAGGTGCTGTCAACGCTCGCGGGGGATTTGTGACTGACCGCGTGGGAGCGCTCTCACAAATCGGCGTCGAGTTGCGTGAAATGGACGACCGAGTCGGCAGAAGTGGTCGTCCGAGGCGGCCGAGGCGGTCGCTCGAGGCGCCAGAGTTCGCGGCCGCGCACGCCGGGCGCGTCGGGCGACCCGGGCGACCCGGGCGCGCCGCATTGCGCGTCAGGCGTACGACGGAGCAGGGTGCGCCTTGTCGGCGGACCCGCCCCGGGGCCGGCCGCCGGCGTACGCCGCATCCGTGCTGAGAGGAGCTCACCGTGACCGGACGTCTCGAGGGCAAGGTCGCCTTCATCACCGGGGTCGCCCGCGGCCAGGGCCGCGCCCACGCCGTCAGGCTCGCCCGCGAGGGGGCCGACATCGTCGGGATCGACCTCGCCGGACCCTTGCCCGGCGTCCCCTATGACTCACCCAGCCCGTCCGACCTCGAGGACACCCTCCATGCCGTCGAGACCGTCGGGCGCCGTGCGCTGCTCGAGCAGGGCGACGTCCGCGACCCCGAGGCGCTGCGCGCGCTCGCGCAGCGAGGCGTCGACGAGCTCGGCGGCCTCGACGTCGTCGTGGCGAACGCCGGGATCTGCATCCCGCAGCGGTGGGACGAGATCAACGCCGCGACGTTCAAGGACACGATCGACATCAACGTCACCGGCGCCTGGAACACCGTGATGGCGACCGCTCCGCACCTGATCGCGCGCGGCGGCGGCTCGATCACCATCACCAGTTCGTACGCCGGCCGCAAGGTCCAGCCGTGGATGGTGCACTACACGACCAGCAAGCACGCGCTGGTGGGGATGACACGCGCG
The DNA here is from genome assembly GCF_040838215.1 of Nocardioides eburneus. Lineage (NCBI taxonomy): Bacteria > Bacillati > Actinomycetota > Actinomycetes > Propionibacteriales > Nocardioidaceae > Nocardioides > Nocardioides eburneus. The sequence continues at coordinate 114,703 of NZ_JBFPJR010000005.1, forward strand.
TTCGCGGCCGAGCTCGGTCCGCACAACATCCGGGTCAACAGTGTCCACCCCGGCGCGGTGAACACGCCGATGGGCTCGGGCGACATGCAGAGCGCGATGGAGCACGCCGCCGAGACCACGCCCCAGCTGCAGGCGATGGGTGGCGTCTTCCTCCCGCGCTATGCCGCCGAGGCCGACGAGATCGCCCACGTCGTCGCCTTCCTCGCGAGCGACGAGGCGGCCTTCATCACCGCCGAGCAGATCAGCATCGACGGGGGTATGCAGCACTTCTGACGGTTGGTCGGGAGCAGTCGGTCGGTCGGGGTAGTCCGGGACGTTCCGGTCGGTCTACTCGTCAGTAACCGACTTGAACGTCCCGGACTATCCCGCGTGGTCGGACGTACCCCGCCTGAGAGACAACGGCCGCCGACCCGGGTGGGTCGGCGGCCGTCGTACGCCTGCTGCTCAGGGCCTCACTTGTTGGCCTTGCGCTGACGAGCGGCGATCTTCGCGCGCTCGTTCTGGTCGAGGATGACCTTGCGGATGCGGACCATGTCGGGAGTGACCTCGACGCACTCGTCCTCGCGGCAGAACTCCAGGCACTGCTCGAGCGAGAGCTTCTTCGGCGGGACCAGCTTCTCGAAGTTGTCCGACGTCGCGGAGCGGATGTTGGTCTGCTGCTTCTCGCGCGTGATGTTGACGTCCATGTCGTCGGCGCGGGAGTTCTCCCCGACGATCATGCCCTCGTAGACCTCCGTGGTGGGCTCCACGAAGAGGACGCCGCGCTCCTGCAGCGAGGTCATGGCGTACGCCGTCGCCGCGCCCGCGCGGTCGGCGACCAGCGAGCCGTTGTTGCGCGAGCGGATCTCGCCGGCCCAGCGGTCGTAGCCCTCCGAGATGTGGTGGGCGATGCCGGTGCCGCGGGTCTCGGTGAGGAACTCGGTGCGGAAGCCGATCAGGCCGCGGGCGGGGACGATGAACTCCATGCGCACCCAGCCGGTGCCGTGGTTGGTCATGCCCTCCATCCGGCCCTTGCGGGCGGCGAGCAGCTCGGTGATGGAGCCGAGATATTCCTCGGGGGCGTCGATGGTGAGGCGCTCGAACGGCTCGTGGACCTTGCCGTCGACCTCCTTGGTGACGACCTGCGGCTTGCCGACCGTCAGCTCGTAGCCCTCGCGGCGCATCTGCTCGACCAGGATGGCCAGCGCCAGCTCGCCGCGGCCCTGGACCTCCCAGGCGTCGGGACGCTCGGTGGGGAGGACCTTGAGCGAGACGTTGCCGATCAGCTCCTGGTCGAGGCGGTCCTTGACCAGCCGCGCGGTGACCTTCGCGCCCTTCACCTTGCCGACCAACGGGGAGGTGTTGGTGCCGATGGTCATCGAGATGGCCGGCTCGTCGACGTGGATCAGGGGGAGCGCGACCGGGTTCTCCGGGTCGGCGAGGGTCTCGCCGATCGTGATGTCGGGGATGCCCGCCACCGCGACGATGTCGCCGGGCCCGGCGTGCTCGCCCGGCTTCCGCTCGAGGCCCTCGGTGATGAGGAGCTCGGTGATCCGAACGTTCTTCACCTCGCCGTCGCGGCGCATCCAGGCCACGGTCTGGCCCTTCTTCAGGTTGCCCTGGTGGATGCGGAGCAGCGCGAGCCGGCCGAGGAACGGCGAGGCGTCGAGGTTGGTGACGTGGGCCTGGAGCGGCGCGCCCTCGACGTACTGCGGCGCCGGGATGGTGTCGAGGATCGTCTTGAAGAGCGGCTCGAGGTCCTTGGAGTCGGGGAGCTCGCCGTTGCCGGGCTTCTCGGTCGACGCGACGCCCGCCTTGCCCGAGGCATAGACGATCGGGAAGTCGAGCGCGTCCTGGCTGTGGGAGTCGTCGAGCAGGTCCATGAAGAGCTCGTAGGTCTCGTCCACGACCTCGTCGATGCGCGCGTCGGGGCGGTCGACCTTGTTGACCACCAGCACGACCGGCATGTCGGCGTTGAGCGCCTTGCGCAGCACGAACCGGGTCTGGGGGAGCGGGCCCTCCGAGGCGTCGACGAGCAGCACGATGCCGTCGACCATCGACAGCCCGCGCTCGACCTCGCCGCCGAAGTCGGCGTGGCCGGGGGTGTCGATGATGTTGATCGTCATGCCCTGCGGCGCCGAGGGGCCGGTGTAGTGCACCGCGGTGTTCTTCGCGAGGATCGTGATGCCCTTCTCGCGCTCGAGGTCACCCGAGTCCATGACGCGGTCGGCCACCGACTCCATGTCGTGCTCGCTGAAGGCACCGGCCTGCTTGAGCATGGCGTCGACCAGCGTGGTCTTGCCGTGGTCGACGTGCGCGACGATGGCGACGTTGCGGAGGTTCGCGGACTGGGTTTCGGACATGCGTGGGCGACCCGGATTCTCGAGGGGAGGGAAACATGGCGATCCTATCGGCGTGCGGTCGATCGGCCCGCATCGCGAGGAGCAGGCGTACGCCGGCGTACGAGGCGTCGATCGGGCCGCTCGCCCCAGCTGGGAGTGCGGGCCTAACCTGCGAGCATGCCGTCCATCGCCACGAACACCCGTGTCTCCCGTGAGGAGCTCCTCGACTTCGTCCGGACGCGGCACCACCTGGTGCTCGCCACGACGCGAGCCGACGGCCGCCCGCAGCTCTCGCCCGTCACGGGCGGCGTGGACGCGGCCGGTCGGATCGTGATCGCGACCTATCCCGACCGTGCGAAGGCGGTGAACCTGCGCCGCAACCCGGCGGCCTCGGTCATGGTCCTCTCCGAGGAGTGGAACGACGCCTGGGTCCAGGTCGACGGCACCGCCGAGGTGCTCGACATGCCGTCCGAGGAGGCTTTGGAGGGGCTGGTGGAGTATTTCCGCTGCATCTCCGGCGAGCATCCGGACTGGGACGAGTATCGCGACGCGATGCGCCGGCAGGGAAAGTCGCTCCTGCGCATCACGCCGACGTCGTGGGGCCCGGTCGCCACCGGTGGCTTCCCGCCGGACCGCGTCCCGTCCTGAGACGCCGATCCGGCACGACGCGTGAAATTGTCGGTGCCGGGGTGTTCTCTTGATTCATGACATCTCGGACACCCCTTCACCGCTGCCAGTTCATCCCGCCCTACCTCATGGAGCGGCTCCAGCCGGACAAGCTGCACCACGACGACGACTTCCGCTCCGCTCGCGCGGCGGGGCCGCACCCGATCCGGGAGAGCGTCGCTCGCGGCGCGGCGGCCTGGGTCGTCCACACCTGTCACAACTCCGCGACGCTGCCGGGCGACGTGGTGCGGTCCGCCGGCCAGGCGGCGTCGGGCGACGCTGCCGTCGATGAGGCCGCGGACGGCATCACGGGCTCGTTGGCGCTGTTCTCCGAGGTCTACGGCCGCGACTCCTACGACGGGGCCGGTGCCTCGGTGAGTCTCTCGGTGCACTACGAGCAGGGCTATGACAACGCCTACTGGGACGGCACCCAGCTGGTCTTCGGCGACGGCGACGGTGAGATCTTCGACCGGTTCACCAAGCCCGTCGACGTGCTCGGCCACGAGTTCACCCATGCGGTCACCGAGCGGACCGCCGGGCTGACCTACTCCGGCCAGTCCGGGGCGCTCAACGAGTCGGTCTCCGACGTCTTCGGCTCCTGCCTCAAGCAGCGCCTGCTCGGCCAGACCGTGGACCAGGCCGACTGGCTGATCGGAGCGGACCTCTTCCTCCCGGGCGTGCAGGGCCGGGCGCTGCGCGACATGAGGAACCCCGGCACGGCCTACGACGACCCGAGGCTCGGCAAGGACCCGCAGGCCGCCGACATGAGCGGCTACGTCGACACCACCGACGACAACGGCGGCGTCCACACCAACTCCGGGATCCCCAACCGCGCGTTCGCGCTCGCCGCGCTGGCGATCGGAGGTCACAGCTGGGAGGGGGCGGGCCGGATCTGGTTCGACGCGCTGACCAGCGGCATCGGCCCCGACACCGACTTCGCGGGCTTCGCCGCCGCGACGGTCGCCGCCGCGGGCGACCAGGCCGACGCCGTGCGCCAGGCGTGGGAGACGGTCGGCGTCACGCCGGCCGCCTCAGCGGCCGCGGGCGGAGCGGCCACGGGCGCTGGCGCGTCGACGAGCGGGTCGCAGGTGCGCGTCCGCCGCAGCGGCGGCTTCACGGGACGGACGGTGGAAGGCGCCGTCGACCTCGACGCCGACGACGACCGGGCCGGTGAGCTGCGTGACCTCGTGGGCCGGGTCGACGTTGCCGCGCTTCCGCAGGAGCAGGCGCCACAGCCGGACCGCTATGTCTACGACTTCGACCTGTGCGGCTCGACCTGCCGCCTGCCGGAGCAACACCTCACCACCGAGCTCCAGCGGATCGCGGACCTCGTCCTGCGCTGAGGGCCGCGGTGGTCAGGCGAGTGCGCGGTCGAGGGCGGCCTGGACGTGGACCGTGATGACGTCCAGGACGGGGACCTCGACGTCCTCCTGGCGCACGAGGAGCGAAAGCTCACTCGCCCCGAGGAAGACGCCGTCCGCGCCGGCGTCCCAGAGTTCGTCGATGATGCCGATGACCCGGCGGCGGGACTCGGCGTGCACCGTCCGGAAGATCAGCTCCTCATAGACGATCGAGTCGATCGTCTCGACGTGGAGCGGGTCGGGGAGGTTGACGTCGATGCCGTGCGTGGAGAGACGCTGGGCGAAGAAGTCGTTCTCCGCGGTGAAGGCGGTGCCGAGGAAGCCGACCTTGGTGACGCCGCTCGCCTTGCAGCGCTCGGCCACGACGTCGGCCAGGTGGAGCACCGGGATGGAGACCGCGGCCGCCACCTCGTCGTACACGATGTGGAAGGTCGTCGAGCACAGCAGGAGGAAGTCGGCGCCGGCCTTCTCCAGGCCCTGCGCGGCCTCGGCGAGGATCGCGGCGACCTCGTCCCAGCGCTCCTGCTCCTGCAGCGCCGTGAGCTCGGCGAAGTCGACGGACGCGAGCACGGTCTTGGCCGAGTGGAGACCGCCGAGCCGCTCCTGGACGCCCTTGTTGAGGCCCTCGTAGTAGGCGGCGCTGCTCTCCCAGCTCATCCCGCCGATGAGTCCGATCGTCTGCACATCGGCAGTACAACATGGTCGTGTGACGTCGGGCGATTCCTCGCGGCGCCCAGCAGCAGGCCCGTGGGCTCAGTCCGTGGCGACCCGGTGGACCTTGTGCTGCGCGGCCTGCGCGCGGGGACGGATGACGAGCTCGTCGATGTTGACGTGCGCCGGGCGGGTGACCATCCAGCCGATCGCGTCGGCGATGTCCTCGGCGACCAGCGGGTCCGGTACGCCGGCGTACACCGCGTCCGCCTTGGCCTGATCGCCCTCGAAGCGGACCAGCGAGAACTCCTCGGTGTGCACCATGCCGGGCGCGATCTCCATGACACGGACGGGCTGGTCGAAGAGCTCCAGCCGCAGGGCACCGGTCAGCGCCCGCACGCCGTGCTTGGCGGCGTTGTAACCCGCGCCGCCCTCGTAGGACACCCGGCCGGCCGTCGAGCCGACGTTGACGATCGCGCCGGCGCCACTGGCGACGAGCGCCGGGAGCAGCGCCCGCGTCACCTGCATCGTGCCGACCACGTTGACGTCATACATCCGCTTCCACTCGTCGCTGTCTGCCTCGGCGACGGGCGTCGAGCCGAACGCGCCCCCGGCGTTGTTGACGAGGACGTCGAGGGCCGGGCCAACCTTCTCGGCGAGCGCCGCGACCGAGGCCGCGTCCGTGACGTCCGTGACCACGGCGGTGCCGCCGATCTCGGCAGCGAGCGCCTCGATCCGGTCGGCGCGGCGGGCGGCGAGGAACACGTGGTAGCCCTCATCGGCGAGGCGGCGGGCGGTGGCGGCGCCGATCCCGCTGCTGGCTCCGGTGACGACGGCGGTCTTCTGGGTCTCGGTCATGGCGTCATTGTCTCCTGTGTCGGTCGACTTTCGCCGTCGGGGTCGGCGTGGACCGGCGTTCGTCTGGTGGGGAGGTTTCGAGGGTAGTGGGAATGATCAGGGAAACTGGGTGGTTGGACGCTCCGGACCAGCAGGCCGGAGGCCGCCTGGATCCCAGCCCACGGCGTGGCGAGAGGAGAGACGTGAGCCCCATCGAGCGGGTGGCGATGATCAGCCTCCACACCTCGCCGTTGGACCAGCCCGGAACGGGCGATGCAGGTGGCATGAACGTCTACGTGCTGGAGCTCTCGAAGCGCCTCGCCCGGGAGGGCATCGCGGTCGACATCTTCACGCGCGCGACCTCCTCGCGCCTCGACCCGCTGGTCGAGGCCTGCGACGGGGTCGTCGTACGCCATGTGCACGCCGGGCCGTTCGAGGGGCTGTCGAAGGCGGAGCTGCCCGGACAGCTGTGCGTCTTCGCGCGCGAGGTGCTGCGGACCGAGGCCGCCCATCCGGTCGGCTACTACGACGCCGTCCACTCCCACTACTGGCTCTCCGGCCAGGTCGGCGCGCTCGCCCGCGACCGGTGGGGCGTTCCGCTAGTGCACTCGATGCACACCATGGCCAAGGTCAAGAACGATGCCCTCGCGGACGGCGACGCCCCCGAGCCGGAGGCGCGTGTCATCGGTGAGCAGCAGGTCGTGGACGCCGCCGACGTCCTGATCGCCAACACCGACCTCGAGGCCAAGCAGCTCATCAACCTGTACGACGCCGACGCCGGTCGCGTCGAGGTGGTTCACCCCGGGGTGGACCTGAGCGTGTTCACCCCCCAGCCGCGCGCGGCGGCACGCGCAGCGCTCGGCCTGCCCGCGCGCGCCCACGTGCTGCTCTTCGCGGGGCGCATCCAGCCGCTCAAGGCACCCGACGTGCTGCTTCGCGCGGTCGCGGTGATGATCGCTCGCGATCCGGGCCTGCGGTCGTCGCTGGTCGTGCCGGTCGTCGGAGGCCCGTCCGGCTCCGGGTTGGAGCGGCCGTCATCGCTGGTGGAGCTGGCGCGCGAGCTCGGCATCGACGACGTCGTCCGCTTCGTGCCGCCGGTGTCGCAGGCGGAGCTCGCCCAGTGGTATGCCGCGGCCTCCGCGGTCGCCGTGCCCTCCTACAACGAGTCGTTCGGCCTCGTCGCCGTCGAGGCGCAGGCCTGCGGCACGCCCGTCGTGGCGGCCGCGGTCGGCGGCCTGACGACGGCGGTCGACCACGGTCGCAGCGGCTTCCTCGTCGACGGACACGACCCCGCCCGCTGGGCCGACGCGCTCACGCAGGTCATCGCGTCCGACGCGCTCCGCGAGCAGCTCGGCGCCCAGGCGCTGGTCCACGCGCAGGACTTCTCCTGGGAGGCCACTGCCCAGAACACCCTCGCCGTCTATGAGCTGGCGAGGACGCTGATGCGGGAAGAGGTGGCATGACCACGGTGCCTAAGAGGCCGGAGGAGACGGTCCGCGCCTGGCTGCGCGACAACGAGATCGAATGGGAGGAGACCTCCGCCGAGACCGGGGAGGTGACCTTCTCGTTCTCGCTCCCGGGCGAGCGCAAGCTGCAGACGCCGGTCCGTCTCGACGTGGGCCGCCACGCGCTCGGCGTCCACGCGTTCGTCTGCCGCCGTCCCGACGAGAACGTCGAGGGCGTCCACCGCTGGCTGCTCGAGCGCAACCTCCGGCTCTACGCCGTCGCGTTCGCGGTCGACCGGCTCGGGGACATCTACCTCGACGCCCGACTGCCGCTCACCATGGTGGCCCCCGACGAGCTCGACCGGCTGCTCGGCTCCGTCCTGACCTACGCCGACGAGTCGTTCAACACGCTCCTCGAGCTCGGCTTCGCGTCCTCCATCCGCAAGGAGTGGGAGTGGCGCAAGCTGCGCGGCGAGTCGACCGCCAACCTCGAGGCGTTCCGCGGCTGGCTGGAGCGCGACGACACCTCCGCCGAATAGTCACTCGTTCCGCGCCGAGGGGTCACTGATGCCGCCCTCGCGGCGGGGGAGCCTCACCAGCCGGTGGTGAACGCCTGGATGCCGAGGCTGACGACCGAGACGGTCACCCACAGGACCGCACCGAGGACGAGCGGCCGGGGCCCGGTGCGTCGCAACGCGGGCAGGTCCGTCGAGAGCCCGATCCCGGCGAGCGCCACGGTGATCAGGAACGTCGAGACCGCGGCGATGCCGGGGTCGGCGTGGGCCGGCACGAGACCGAGGGAGTCGATGGCAGCCATGAGCAGGAAGGCGAGCAGGAACCACGGCACCAGCCGGACGACCCCCAGCGGCGTGAGTCGTTCCGGCGCGGTGCCGGGTGCTGTACGGCGGCGCCTGGTGACCACGGCCAGGACCAGGACGACCGGGACGATCATGACGGTGCGGACCAGCTTCACCACGACCGCATGGTCGGCGGCGACCGAGCCGTAGGCCGAGGCTGCGGCCACGACCGAGGAGGTGTCGTTGACGGCAGTGCCGGCGAAGAGACCGAAGGCGTGCTGGCTCAGACCCAGGGCGTGGCCCACCAGCGGGAAGACCACCACGGCGGCGATGTTGAAGACGAAGATCGTCGAGATCGCGTAGGCGACGTCGGCCCCCACCGCGCCGATCACGGGGGAGACGGCGGCGATCGCCGAGGCGCCGCAGATCCCGGTGCCCGAGCCGATCAGGATGCGCAGGTCGCCGGTGACGCCGAGGCCCCGGCCCGCGACCTGGGCGACGACCAGACAGACGGCGAGCGTGCCGAGCATGACCGGCAGCGACGCGGCGCCCACCTCGACGACCTGGCCGAGCGAGAGCCGCAGCCCGAGGACCGCCACGGCGACCTGGAGCACCCGACTGCCGGCGTACTGCAGTCCCGGCACGAGCCGCGGACCCGGCCGCCGGACCGTCGCGATCGCCGCACCGAGCACGACGGCCGGGACCGCGCTGCCGAGGACCGGGACGGCGCGTCCGATGGCGGTGCTGACGACGGCCAGGGCGACCGCAGCGGCCAGACCCGGGAGAAGGCGGCCGAGGGGCGTCCCGCGAAGGACGTGCGGAAGCACCCTCGGCGGTGGGAACGCCGAGGCGAGGGCAGGGCTGGTGCTCTTGCTCATCGTCACCAGTCTCCGTGCGGACCGCCGGCCGCAGTAGTGAGCGCGCTCCTGTGATCTCACAGGGTCGCCCTGTGACCGGTCACCGGCTCTCCCGGTGACGGCGGCTATCGTCGACGCCATGGCATCCCGACCAGCGACGGTCGACGACGTGCACGCGCTCGCCCGCGCGATGCCGTACGTCACGGTGGAGCACGGGCCGAAGGGCAACCCGGTCTACCAGGTCGGCCGGAAGTCGTTCGTCTTCTTCCGTACGCCGCGGCCGGACGCCGCCGATCCTGTCACGGGGGAGCGGTACGACGACGTCATCATGTTCTGGGTCGGGTCGGAGGTCGACAAGGACGCGCTCGTGCGTGACCCGTCGACGCCGTACTTCACCACCGCGCACTTCGACGGCCACCCGTCGGTCCTGCTGCGGGGGTCGCGGCTCGGCGAGATCAGCCTCGAGGAGCTCACCGAGATCGTCCAGGACGCCTGGCTCGCCCGGGCCTCACGGCGCCGCGCGGACGCGTGGCTCGCGGAGAACGGGCCGCCGGTCGACGCCTCCTAGCGCGACCGCGATCGGCGACGTGGACCAAAGTGTCACCGTGATAGTTCCTGCCTTCGGTGACACGTGCCAACTGTCACCTACGCCGCGAACTGTCACGGTGACACTTCGGCGCTCCCGCCGCCGGACGGTCAGAGGTCGAGCTTGTAGCCCAGCCCGCGCACCGTGACGAGGAACTTCGGCTCGCTGGGGTCCGGCTCGAGCTTGGCGCGCAGTCGCTTGACGTGGACGTCGAGCGTCTTGGTGTCTCCGACGTAGTCGGAGCCCCACACCCGGTCGATGAGCTGGCCGCGGGTCAGGACGCGGCCGGGGTTGCGCAGGAACATCTCGAGGAGCTCGAACTCCTTGAGGGGGAGGCGCTGCTCCTGGCCGTCCACGGTGACGACATGGCGCTCGACGTCCATCCTGACCGGGCCCGCCTCGAGCGTGGCGGGGGCGAGGTCGGGCTCCTGCCCGCGGCGCAGGACGGCGCGGATGCGGGCGACCAGCTCACGGGGCGAGTACGGCTTGGTGACGTAGTCGTCGGCGCCGAGCTCGAGGCCGACCACCTTGTCGACCTCGTCGTCCTTGGCGCTGACCATGATCACCGGGACCGATGACGTGGCCCGGATCTGGCGGCAGACCTCGGTGCCCGGGATCCCGGGCAGCATGAGGTCGAGCAGGACGATGTCGGCGCCGTTGCGGTCGAACTCCTTGAGCGCGTCGGCACCGTCCTCGGCCACGGCGACCTCGAACCCCTCCTTGCGCAGCATGTAGGAGAGCGCCTCGCTGTAGCTCTGCTCATCCTCGACAACGAGTACCCGAGTCACGGGCTTTCCTCCTTGGTGGTGGCCGTCGGGACCATGGTCTGCCCGCTGGTGCGGGAGTCCGACGGAAGGTGCTGGGGCAGGGTGAGAGTGAAGGTCGAGCCCTGGCCCTCCACGGACCAGACCTTGACCTCGCCGCCATGGGTGGCGGCGACGTGCTTGACGATCGAGAGGCCGAGGCCGGTGCCGCCGGTGGAGCGGTGGCGGGCCGGGTCGACGCGGTAGAACCGCTCGAAGATGCGGTCGATCTCGTCGGAGGGGATGCCGATGCCCTGGTCGACGACGGAGATCTCGACCGAGCCGTCCGTCGCCTGCGTCGTCACGGTGACGCTCGAACCGGCGTCGGAGTAGGCGACCGCGTTGGCGACCAGGTTGGTGACCGCGGCGAGGACCTGTTCCTCGTTGCCGAAGACCTGCAGCCCGGACGCGCCGGCGGCGACCACCGAGATGCCCTTGCGCTGTGCGTCGACGGCGCTGGTGTCGATGGCGCTCGCGATGACGCCGTCGACGTCGACCGCGACCGGCGCCTCGAGCGGGTCGTCGCCCTGGAGACGGGAGAGCTCGATGATCTGCTGGACGAGCTGGGTGAGACGGTCGCTCTCGGTGAGCATGCGGCCCGCGAACCGGCGTACGGCCTCGGGGTCGTCGGCCGCGTCGGCCACGGCGTCGGCGAGCACGCGGATGGCGCCGACCGGCGTCTTGAGCTCGTGGCTGACGTTGGCGACGAAGTCGCGCCGGACGGCCTCGACGCGGCGCTCGCGGGTGCGGTCCTCCACGAGCGCGAGCACGAGCCGTGAGCCGAGCGGGGCGATGCGGGCGGTGACGTGACGCGCCGGCGCGCCGGGTCGCTCCATCACCAGCTCGGTCTCGCGGATCTGCCCGTCGCGGCGGACCAGGCGGACCAGGTCGGCGAGGTCGGGGGAGAGCAGGGCGGAGCCGCGCACCAGACCGAGGGCGTACGCCGGCGCGGACGCCTTCAGGACGACGTCGTCGTCACCGACGACGACCGCGCTGCTGCGGAGCACGGAGAGCACGGTGGCCACCTCGGGAGGGACGACGGGTTCCTCGACGACCGGGACGCGGTGCTGCTCACGGTCGCTGATGTGCCAGGCGAGCACGCCGGCAGCCGCAACGACGGCTCCGAGGAGCGCAGCGAGGAACGCCTGCGTCGTCGAATCCACGACCCAAGCGTAAGGCCATCATCCACCTGCTCCGTGCCAGAGAGACCCCGTGGGGTGAACGTTCACCGAGGGTTCACCAGAAGCGCCGTACCGGTCACTTCGAGTGGTTACCGTGCGGACATGCGCACTGCCTTCCACGACCAGCTCGACTCGGTCTTCGACGATCTCGCCGACATCTGCGACCAGGTGCGGACCGCCGTCCGCATCGCGACGGACGCCCTGCTCACCGGCCGCGCCGATCTCGCGGAGCGGGCGATCAGCGGCGACGCGGCCATCGACGCGGCCCGCGAGCGGGTGGAGGACAACGCGCTCGCCATCCTCTCCCTGCAGGCGCCGGTCGCCGGTGACCTCCGCGTCGTCGTCGCCGCCCTCCGGATGGTCTCCGACCTCGAGCGGATGGGCGACCTCTCGGTGCACGTCGCCAAGATCGCTCGCCTTCGTACGCCGCACATCGCCGTCCCCGCGCAGTGTGCGCCGATCATCGGCCGGATGGCGGAGATCGCCGAGAGCATGGTCGCCCGCACCGCGGACGTGATCCGCGAGCGGGACGTCGATGCCGCAGCCGAGCTGCGGGCGGACGACGAGGAAATGGACAAGCTGCGTCGGGCGTCCTTCGCCGAGATGCTCGGCTCGGAGTGGACGAGCGGCATCGAGGCGGCCGTCGACATCGCGCTGCTCGGGCGCTACTACGAGCGCATCGCCGACCATGCCGTCTCCGTCGCCGGCCGGGTCGTCTTCGTCGTCACCGGCGAGCAGCCCACCGTCGCCTGAGTCATGCCAGGCACGGCCGAGTCGGCGGACAGGTACGCCGACTCGGCGACCGGACGTGCGCTTGGCGCCGTCCGCACGGGCTGACTGCTACTGCTTGCCCTGGTTGGCGACGGCGAGGGCAGCGGCCGCGGCGGCCTCGGGGTCGAGGTACTCACCGCCGGCGACGATCGGCGTCAGCGACTCGTCGAGGCGGTAGACCAGCGGCTGCGCCGTCGGGATGTTGAGCGCGGCGATGTCGGTGTCGGAGATGCCGTCGAGGTGCTTGACCAGCGCGCGGAGGCTGTTGCCGTGGGCGGTCACGAGGACGGTCTTCCCGGCCTTGAGGTCGGGCACGATGCCGGACTCCCAGTAGGGGAGCATCCGCTCGACGACGTCCTTGAGGCACTCGGTGCGGGGCAGGTCGTCGCCGGGGCCGCCGAGCTCGGCGGCGTACCGCGGGTCACCGACCTGGGAGAACTCGTCGTCGTCGGCCAGCGGCGGCGGGGGTACGTCGTAGGAACGACGCCAGAGCTGGAACTGCTCCTCGCCGAACTTCTGCAGTGTCTCGCTCTTGTTCTTGCCCTGGAGGGCGCCGTAGTGACGCTCGTTGAGGCGCCACGACCGCGCGACGGGGATCCAGTGGCGGTCGCACACGTCGAGGGCGATCGCGGCGGTGTTGATCGCCCGGCGCAGCAGCGAGGTGTGGACGACGTCGGGGAGCAGACCCTTGTCGGCGAGCAGCCTGCCGCCGGCGACGGCCTCCGCGCGGCCCTTCTCCGAGAGCGCGACGTCGACCCAGCCCGTGGAGAGGTTGAGCGCGTTCCACTCGCTCTCGCCGTGACGCAGCAGGACGAGCGTGTAGGTCATCGCGTCACTCGCCGTACGGGCCGACCGACGGATAGGTGCAGGAGTAGGGGTCGGTCGAGGTGTCGCCGGTGGCCTCCGGGGCCGGGAGCGGGGACTTCTTGCCGAGCGGGACGACCGACGCATAAGCACCGCACTGGGTGACGACCGGGACCTGGACCGTCGCCTTGTCGCCGTCGCTGAACGAGAGCGTCAGCGGGACGACGTCGCCGGGCTTGAAGTCGCCGGTGACGACCACGCCACCGGTCGAGGGGTCGGCGAGGTTGACCAGGCCCGCGTTGCCGATCTGGATGTCGAAGCCACCCTTGGCCTGGACGGTCTGCTTGGCGTCCGCCGAGGTCTCGAGACCCGTGAACGACGGGTTCGGCGAGCCGGCCGTCGCGGCGCCGATTGTCGGGTTGAGGGTGAACGTCGCGATGAAGACGCCCTTCCCGGCCCGCGGGCTCACGATCCGGGCCGCGTTGACGCGGACGTTGCTGTCCATGTTGTAGCCGCCGTTGGCGATCACGTTCGGACGGTCGGTGGCGTAGTCGAAGCTGCCGCACGCGCTGAGCGCCGGGACGGCGAGAACGGCGAGGCCCCCGACGAGGGCGAGCTTGCGTCGCAGGTGCGGTCGAACACTGGTCGTCACGGCCGACAGCCTAGCGGTCGGGTCGGGGGCGGTGAACGCGAGGTCCGTCCGAGCGGTCGTCACTGCGAGAGTCCCACCTCGTGGCCCGCGTAGAGGAGTGCGGCGGTCACGACGAGCGCATAGATCAGCGACAGGGTCAGCAGGCGCCCGGCGCCCATGCGGAGGCCGAGCTTGAGCGGGAGGTAGGTCCAGCCGTCGTCGTTGTCGGCGACCAGCCCCCACAGCGCCAGCAGCACGTGCACGCCCACGCCGAGCAGCGCGCTCAGGACCACCATCACGATCTCCGGTGCCGGGCCGTGCGCGGAGCCGCCCCAGCCGCCGTAGGAGAGGAAGGCGGGGTAGAGCGCGAACGAGACCGCCCAGGGGACGAAGGAGAGCAGGCCGCGTCGGAGGACGACGTTGCCGATCATCCCGACGACGACCGAGGCGAGGTAGCAGAGCCCGGCCACGACGCCGTTGGACACGGCGAGGGGTACGACGAGCAGCACCCCGCAGCACAGCGTGAACCAGGCCGTCCCCGGGTCGAGGCGGCCGTCGGAGATGGGCTTGCCGGTCCGCTCGTGGGCCAGGTCGACCGGCTCGTCGACGAGGTCGTTGTGCCAGCCGAGGATGCACTGGCCGACCAGGACGGTCGCGAAGATCAGGGCCAGCTCGCGGGAGGGCCGGCCGGCCAGGGCGGCGGCGACGGTGATGCCGACCGCGGTGAGGACGGCCTGGCGGGGGTGGGCGGCGCGGACGAGGAGGAACGGCGTCCAGTCGCGCGCCCGATGGCGGCGTACGGCGCCGGCCGCGGGCGTGCGGTCGCCCGCTGCGCCGGCGGTGCTGCGGTCGTCGTCCGACCCGTCGCCGGCGGTCTCGTCGTCGAAGATCGTTCCGGCCGGCCCGGCGGGCCCGGCCGGCGCGGCCGGCGCGGCCTGCGTCGCGGCGGGCTGCGCCGCGGCCTCGACGGCCGTGGACGATCGGTCCGCCGCACCGTCGGCGGGTGCGGGGTCGGGGCGGACCTCGTCCGACGTCGCTGCCGGTGTTCCCTCGGCCGCCTCCGCGGCCGGGTCGGCGGCGTCCTCGGTCCGAGCTCCGGCGGCCTTGCGCTGCCAGGGACGCGACTTCGACATGGCCCGCAGTATCCGGCACGGGGTGGACGAAGGCCATGCCAAACGCCTGGAACGGCGTGCCGGAATGACTCGTCGGCGGTCCGGCGTGTGCGCCCGGTCACATCCCGCCACCACAGGCCGAGGCGATCTGTCAAGCCCCCAGTGTGCCCCTGACCTGCGCAAACGCGGCAAGAGGTGGTCGAAAACCGTGGTAGGATGGATGGTCTAGGAAGGGGTACCTGACATATGACTTTCACCGTCGGCGAGACCGTCGTCTACCCGAACCACGGGGCCGCTGTCATCGAGGACATCGAGATGCGGACCATCAAGGGAGAGGAACGGCAATACCTCGTTCTGAGGATCATCGCCCAGCAGGACCTCGTTGTTCGGGTTCCCGCCAACAATCTCGACCTCGTCGGCGTCCGTGACGTCGTCGACAAGGACGGCCTCGACCGTGTCTTCGAGGTCCTGCGCGCCGCGCACGTCGAGGAGCCGACCAACTGGTCCCGCCGCTACAAGGCCAACCTCGAGAAGCTGCACAGCGGCGACGTCATGAAGGTGGCCGAGGTCGTGCGCGACCTGTGGCGCCGTGAGCGCGACCGGGGCCTCTCGGCCGGCGAGAAGCGCATGCTCGCCAAGGCGCGCCAGATCCTCGTCTCCGAACTGGCCCTCTGCGAGCACACCAATGAGGACAAGGCTGAGGCCCTCTTGGATGAGGTTCTTGCCTCCTGACGATGTCAGGTCTCTGCAGAACGCGAGAACGCCCCGGGCAGACGCCCGGGGCGTTCTGCTGTGTGAGGGCGGCTCGCCGGCCCCGATAGGTTGGCCGCGTGATCGACGAGTACGACGACGCCCCTCCCGCCCTCGGCACCGTGGTGGAGAGCG
Organism: Nocardioides eburneus; assembly: GCF_040838215.1. Classification (NCBI taxonomy): domain Bacteria; kingdom Bacillati; phylum Actinomycetota; class Actinomycetes; order Propionibacteriales; family Nocardioidaceae; genus Nocardioides; species Nocardioides eburneus. Next base: position 130,411 of record NZ_JBFPJR010000005.1, read on the forward strand.
ACCGCGGGTCGCTGCCGTTCGCCCTGATCCACGGCGAGGCCCTCCTGGTCGCGGCCGTATGGGCGCTGGGCGAGGCCGGTGTGACGCCGCTCGACTTCACCACCGGCTGGGAGCAGGTCCGCGAGTCCGGCGAGCCGTTCGTGCTCCACGACGCGTTGTGCCCGATGACGCCGGCGCCGTTCCTCGCCCAGTGCGTCGCGACAGCGGTCGAGCGCGGCGCGGTCGTGGTCGGCGTACGCCCCGTCACCGACACGGTCAAGACCCTCTCCGACGACGGCGCGTACGTCGGTGAGACGGTCGACCGGGACACGCTGCTCTCGGTCGCGTCGCCCATCGTGCTGCCCGCGGCCGTCGTGGAGGCGCTCGACCAGCTGCCCACGACCGACTTCGCCGAGCTCGTGTCGTTGCTCGCCGCGCGTTTCCCCGTGGTCACGCTCGAGGCCCCGCCCGAGGGCCGTCGGGTCGCGTCGCTCGACGACGTACGCCTGCTCGAGGCGCTCACCCGTCCCTGACTCGTCGAGTCGGCGTCCGTGGACGCCGGCTCGGCGCTCGTGCGCCAGAACGCAGTCAGGCGAGCAGGGCGGCGGCCGTGGCGAGATCCTCGACGAAGGTCACCTTCACGTTGAGCGGTGAGCCGGCGACCGCGGCGACGCGCAGGCCCGGGTCGGTCGCATACCGCTCGAGGCAGGCGGCCGTGTCGGTGCCGTCGAAGTCGTCGGTGGCCGCCCGGTCGTAGGCGGTGAGGAGATCCGTCGCCCGGAACGACTGCGGCGTCTGCACGCCGACCAGCCTGCGCCCCTCCGCGGCCGGCCGGAGTCCGCGGGTGACGAGGCCGCTGAGCGGGACGACCGGGATGGCGCCGCCGTGCTCACGGGCCGCCGCGATCGTCGCGGCATAGAGCTCGGGGGGCGCCACCGGGCGGGCCGTGTCGTGGATCGCCACCACGTCGACCGCGCCGGAGACGATGTCGGTGCGGAGCACGTCGAGGGCAGCCCGCTCGGAGGCGTGCCGGGTGGCGCCGCCGACGACGACGGCGACCTCGCGCTCGCCGAGGAGAGGTACGACGGCGTCGGCGACCGCCTCCTGGTCGCCGTCGCGCACGACGAGCACGATCCGGTGGACGTCGTCGACGGCGAGCGCCGCGGCGACCGAGCGGCCGAGCGCGGTCGAGTCACCGAGCGGCAGCAGGATCTTGTTGGCGCCGGCCCCGACACGGGTGCCGGAGCCGGCGGCGAGGAGGACGAGGGCGGCAGGCACAGCCGGAGGCTACCCGAGCCGTGCCGTGAGCCGGCCCCTGGTTGTTTTCACGCCCGTTACACAGCGAAACAGCCGTCGAACACGTCCGCCCTACGTTCAAAGCGACCGAAGGGAGGGCCCTGATGTCGACGAAGCTGCTCGGGCCGGCGACGTCCTCATGACACCCCGCGCGCGGGCCGGCGAACGCTGGCAGCCGGTCTGCACGGTGGACGATCTCGAGGTCGAGCGCGGTGCCACCGCGCTCGTGCACGGCCAGGCCGTCGCCCTGTTCCGGATGGCCGACGACACCGTCTACGCGCTCGGCAACCACGATCCCTACGCGAAGGCGTCGGTCCTCGCCAAGGGCATCGTCGGCATGCGCGGGCAGGTGCCGTTCGTCGCCTCGCCGGTCCACCGGCACGCGTTCGACCTGCGCACCGGGCGCTGCCTCGATGACCAGCACGTCGCCGTCCCCGCCTACCTCGTCAAGGTCGTCGACGGCACCGTGCTCGTCGGTCACCGGAAGGCCGGCGACGCGGCCTGAGCGCTTCCCTCGGCGACGATCAGCGCGGTGGCGATGGCGGCGACGCCCTCGCCGCGGCCGGTGAGACCGAGGCCGTCGGTGGTGGTCGCGGTGACCGTCACCGGCGCACCGGCGGCAGTCGAGAGCGCCTGCTGCGCCTCCTCGCGTCGTGGACCGATCTTCGGCCGGTTGCCGATCACCTGCACGGCGACGTTCCCGATCTCGTAGCCGGCCGCCCGGACCCGCCGCGCCGTCTCGGCGAGCAGGGTGACGCCGGCGGCCCCGGCCCACGCGGGCTCCGCCGTACCGAAGTTCGAACCCAGGTCGCCGAGACCGGCGGCCGAGAGCAGGGCGTCGCAGCACGCGTGCGCGGCGACGTCGCCGTCGGAGTGGCCGGCGAGACCGCGTGGCTCGTCGGGGAAGGCGAGACCGGCGAGATGCATGGGTACGCCGTCGGCGAGCTGGTGCACGTCGGTGCCGATGCCCACACGGGGGAGCGGGGAAGCCATGGCGTGATCATGCCGCAGGCACACTGGAGGGCGTGACGAGGATGCGGGCCGCCCGCCGGCGGGCGTGGCCGATCGCCGGGGTGCTCGCCGGAGGCGCCGGGCTGGCGACGAGCTGGTTCGCGGCGCATGCGCTGGCGGCGAAGGACGACCCGGTCAGTGCGGTCGCCGAGCAGGTCATCGTGCGGCTGCCGGGCGGCACGGCCGAGCAGGGCATCTCGTGGTTCGGCCACCACGACAAGCAGGTCCTTGTCGCCACCGTGGTCGTCGTGGTGGCGGCCGCATGCCTGTTGATCGGCCGGCTCGCCACGCGCTGGCGAATGGCGGGGGTCACCGGCTTCGCCATGCTGGCGGTCGTCGGCGGTCTCGCCGTCGCCGCTCAGCCCGGGACGGGGGCGCGCGACGAGGTGCCGGTCGTGGTCGGCTTCCTGACCTGGGTCGGGCTGTTCAGCGTCCTCGCCGATCCCACCCGAGAGCCGACGGCGGACGGCGAGGGGCGACGGTTCTGGCTGCGCGCGGGCGCCGTGGCGGCGGGCGCCATCGTGGTCGCGGCCGTCAGCCCGGCCGTCGGCCGGGCGCGGCGTCAGGTCGAGGCCGCGCGGTCGGCGCTGCGCATCCCGGGCCTGCGACGGCCCACCGCCCCCGCGGGCGCCGACCTCGGGCTCGCACAGCCGTGGGCCACGCCGACGCGCGACTTCTACCGCATCGACACCGCGATCACGCCGCCCTACGTCGACCCCGCGCACTGGCGCCTGCGCATCCACGGGCTCGTCGACACGCCGCTCGAGCTGAGCTTCGACGACCTCCTCGCCCGGCGGCGTACCGACGCCTGGATCACGCTCAACTGCGTCTCCAACCCGGTCGGCGGCGACCTGATCGGCAACGCCTACTGGTCCGGCGTGCGGCTGCGCGACCTGCTCGCGGAGGCGGGCGTGCAGGCCGGCGCCGACGCGGTGCTGCAGACCTCGGACGACGGCTGGACCTGCGGTACGCCGCTCGCGGCCCTGACCGAGGGCCGGCCCGCCATCCTGGCGGTCGCCATGAACGGCGCCGCGCTCCCGGTCGAGCACGGCTTCCCGGTCCGCACCCTGGTGCCGGGACTCTACGGCTACGTGAGCGCCTGCAAGTGGGTCGTCGACCTCGAGGTCACGACGATGGCGAAGGCGGTCGGCTACTGGATCCTCCGCGGCTGGGCGGTCGACGGCCCGGTCAAGCTGGCGTCGCGGATCGACCGGCCGCGCTCCGGCGCGACGGTGTCCGCGGGGCGCTACACCGTGGCCGGGGTCGCCTGGGAGCAGGAGACGGGCATCTCGGCGGTCGAGGTGGCCCTCGACGGCGGCCCGTGGCAGCGGGCCCGGCTGGGACGGGTGCCGAGCGTCGACACCTGGGTGCAGTGGTCCGTGGCGCTCGACCTCGACCCGGGCAGCCACCAGGTCGTCGTACGCGCCATCGACCGCGACGGCACCGTGCAGACCTCCGTTCGCCGCGACGTCGTCCCCGACGGCGCCACCGGGTGGCACCAGGTGTCCTTCGAGGCTTCGTGAGGGGAAGCTCGTGTGCCGTCCGGCGTGCCGTCGGCTACGTCGGGACGTAGTCGCGCGAGATCTCCTCGGCGGCCTGCTTCAACGGCGGCACGTAGGCGCGGGCGAGCTCGTCGATCGAGCCGCTCACGCCGTGGGCTGAGACGTTGATGGCGGCGACGATCGCGCCGTCGCGGCTGCGGACCGGGGCAGCGATGCCGGTCAGGCCCGCTTCGAGCTCCTGGTCGACGATGGCCCAGCCGCGCTCGTGGGCGGTGCGGATCTCCGACCGCAGCTCCTCGGCCGATCGGTGCGTACGCTCGCCGCGACCGGTCTGCGTCGCTCGCTCGAGCAGGGCGTCGAGCTCGTCCTCGGGGAGCTCTCCGAGCAGGATGCGGCCCATCGAGGTGGCGTGCGCCGGGAACCGGGTCCCGACCTTGATCTGGACCGCGGTGATGCGTCGGCTGCTCGCCAGGTCGAGATAGACGACGTCCTCGCCGTCGAGGACGCTCAAGGAGGCGGTCTCGTGCAGCAGGTCCGCCAGATGTTGCAGGTGGGGTCGGGCCACTTCGACGAGGGTCGCACCCGAGAGGTAGCTGTAGCCGAGCTCGAGCACCCGAGGCGTGAGCGCGAAGTCGCGGCGGCTCTGCTCGACGTACCCGAGATCGCGGAGGGTGAGCAGGAGGCGTCGACTCGTCGCCCGGTCGAGCCCGGTACGGGTGGCCACCTCGCTCAGGGTCAGTCGTGGGTGGCCGGCGTCGAAGGTGCGGATCACCGCGAGCGCTCGTGCGACGGCGCGGACGAAATGCTTCGGAGCCGGGGCTTCGTCCAGCGACTCCGCCTCGGCAGGCGAGTCGTGCTCGTCGGAAACGCGGGCCACGCTGTCCTCCCTCCGTCGGCACAGCGATGCGCCGTGGTCGCAACCTAGCATTTGTGCGCGATGCGCACAAATGTGCGCGGTCTTGGCAGGCGGTGTGACCGGCGCTACATTTGGGCGGTCAACGCACAGATGTGCGCTATCCGCACAAAGGAGCCTTCAGTGACGACAGGAACACAGAGGCAGTCACGGCGGGCCGCGCTCGGTTCGTTCGTGGGCGCCGTCCTGGAGTGGTACGACTTCCTGCTCTACGGCATCGTCGCGGCGCTGGTCTTCGACAAGGCCTTCTTCCCCGACGCGAGCAGCCGCGCCGGCACCCTGGCCGCCTTCGCGACCTTCGGAGTCGGGTTCTGCTTCCGCCCGCTCGGCGGAGCGCTGTTCGGACACTTCGGTGATCGGCTCGGCCGCAAGCGCATGCTCGTGTGGACGGTCGCCCTGATGGGAGTGGCGACCGCGGCGATCGGTGTCCTCCCCACTTATCAGCAGATCGGTTGGTATGCGCCGCTCCTGCTCGTCGTCCTCCGTGTGCTCCAGGGCATCGCCGTCGGCGGAGAGTGGGGCGGGGCAGCCCTGATGGCCGTGGAGAGCGCTCCGCCGAAGTGGCGGGCCTTCTTCTCCAGTGGGGTCCAGGTCGGCTACTCCGTCGGGCTGCTGCTCGCCACCGGGCTGGTCGCATTCCTCGGTGGGGTCCTCTCCGACGACGCGTTCAACTCCTGGGGCTGGCGGATCCCGTTCCTCGTGAGCGCCGGGCTGGCGTTCGTGGCCCTGTGGATCCGGTCCGGCCTGACCGAGACGAAGGTCTTTGAGCAGGCGAAGGAGTCCGGTGCGGTGGAGAACGAGACCGTGAAGGCGGCGTCGCCGGTGCTGGAGGCGCTGCGGCGCCATCCGCGCGAGATCCTGCAGATCTTCGGCATGCGCCTCGGCGAGCTCTTCACGATGTACATCGTCACGACCTTCGCGCTCAGCTACGCCACCGACGAGTTCGGCTATGACAGGTCGTTCATCCTCGGGCTGACCCTGGTCGCCGGCGGGCTCGGGATCGTCACGATCCCGTTCTACGCCTACCTGTCCGACCGGTTCGGCCGCGGTCCGGTGTTCCTCTCCGGCGCTGCCGTCGGCGTCGTCAGCGCGGTCCCGTTCTTCCTCTCCCTCCAAGCCGGCGCGAGCGTGCTCGTCGTTGTGTTCGGCGTCCTGTTGGTCAACGTGGCCCATGACGCGATCGTGAGCGTGCAGCAGCCGCTCTTCACTGAGCTCTTCGCGCCGGAGTTCCGCTACAGCGGAGCCGGGTTCGGATACCAGCTCGCCAGCGCGGTGGCGGGCGGGTTCACACCCTTCATCGCGACCGCCCTCGTGGCGCTCGGCGGTGGCACGTGGTACCTCGTCGCGGCGTACCTCACGGTGGGCTGCGCAGCATCGCTCCTCATCGCCCTGCGGCTGCGAGGCCGAGACGGCGTCCGTGAGCACCTCGCCGACGAGCGGGTGGCCGCGGCATGAGCATCGCCGAGCGCGGAACTGTCGCCCCGGGCGCCGGGTTGCGCACGATGCGCGGTGTGGTCGTCGAGGCGGACGGTGGCGTGCGCGTCCGTCACGACCTTCCGCTTCCCGGTGACCCGGGCATCGGTCAGGTGCTGGTGCGCATCCTGGGTGTCGGCCTGTGCGGGACGGACGCAGCCCTAGCGTCCGGACGTCGGGCGGTCCCGACGACGCCGTGGCTCCTCGGGCACGAGGCGGTCGGCGAGGTACGCCGCGTCGGCCCGGGCGTGCGCGGAGCGGCCGCCGGAGACCTGGTCGTGCTGGAGCCGAACCTCCCGGATCTGACCTGTGCGGCCTGCGAAGCCGGGCACACCTCGCGGTGCGCTCACCGACGCAGCAGCGGGGTGCTGACCCAACCGGGCTTCATGACGGACATGGTCCTGCACCCGGCGGAGTTCGTGCACCGCGCTCCGGCCGGTGCGCGCGTCGAGGACCTCGTCTGCGTCGAGCCCGCCAGTGTCGCGGCAGCGGCCGTTCGGCGCTCCGGCATCACGGCCGGAGCCTCCGCCGTCGTGCTGGGGGCGGGCGCCCAAGGGCTCTTCGCCGTCCAGTGTCTCCGGGCCGTCGGGGTGCGGCCGCTCGTCACCGACATCCGTCCTGAGCGGGTCGACCTCGCGGTCCGTCAGGGGGCACAGCCTGTGCCGGCGAGCGAGTGGCAGGCGGCGTACGTCTTCGACACGACCGGTGCGCCCGCGGCGCTGGCCGGCGTCATCGACCACATCGCGGTCGGTGGCAAGGTCACCGTCGTCGGCGAGAGCTCGGCGCCCCTGGGTCTGACAAGCCTCCAGCTGGTCCAGCGCCAGCTGACCGTCGTCGGCTCGTTCATCTATGACCACCCGCGTGACTTCGCCGCCGTGATGGACCTCATCGGACGGGGCGCCATCAGGCCGGGGGAGCTGCTGCGGCCCGGGGCGTCGATCGACGACGCGCCCGCGCTCCTCGCAGACCTCCAAGGGCGGCCGGGAAAGCCCTGGCTCGACCTGCGATCGCGCGGGTGACGCTCGAGGCTTCGTGATGTGAGCAGGCGCTTCCCTAGACTTGCCGGGTGACCCTGAGGCTGTATGACACCGCGACCCGCGAAGTCCGCGACTTCGTCCCCCTCGAGGAGGGGAAGGCGTCGCTCTACGTCTGCGGCCTCACCGTGCAGTCCGAGCCTCACGTGGGCCATGTGCGCAGCGGCGTGAACTTCGATGTGCTGCAGCGCTGGCTGCGCGCCTCGGGCTATGCGGTGACGTTCATCCGCAACGTCACCGACATCGACGACAAGATCCTCGCCAAGAGCGCCGAGCAGGGCCGGCCCTGGTACAACCTCGCCTACGCGATGAAGCGCGAGCTCGACCGTGCCTACGCCGCCCTCAACGTCGCGGCGCCGACCTATGAGCCGCTCGCCACCGGCCACACCCCCGAGATGATCGAGCTCATCGCCGAGCTCATCGAGAAGGGCCACGCGTACGCCGCCGAGGACGGCTCGGGCGACGTCTACTTCGACGTCCGGACCTGGCCGGCGTACGGCGAGCTCTCGGGCCAGCGCGTCGACGAGATGGTCGCGGCCGAGGACGCCGACCCGCGCGGCAAGCGTGACCCGCGGGACTTCGCCCTGTGGAAGGGGCGCAAGGAGTCCGAGCCCGAGACCGCCTCCTGGCCGAGCCCGTGGGGCCGCGGGCGCCCGGGCTGGCACATCGAGTGCTCCGCGATGGCGGGGAAGTACCTCGGCCCGGCGTTCGACATCCACGGCGGCGGTCTCGACCTGCGTTTCCCGCACCACGAGAACGAGCAGGCGCAGTCACGTGCCGCAGGGCGACCGTTCGCGTCGTACTGGCTGCACAACGCGTGGATCACCACCGCCGGCGAGAAGATGTCGAAGTCGCTGGGCAACTCGCTCGTCATCCCCGAGGTGCTCAAGCGCTACCGCGGTCTCGAGCTGCGCTACTACCTCGTCGCCGCGCACTACCGCTCCCACGTCGAGTTCAGCTTCGACGCGCTCGATGAGGCGGCCAGCGCGTTCCAGCGCGTGGAGCGCTTCATCGAGCGCGCCCCCGAGGCGCCGGTCGGCGAGCTGCCGGCGGCGTTCGTCGCGGCGATGGACGACGACCTTGGTACGCCGGCGGCCGTGGCGGTCCTCCATGACACCGTCCGCGAGGGCAACCGGGCGAGCGACCCGGCGCCGTACGTCGCGGCGGTCCGGGCGATGCTCGACGTCCTCGGGCTCGACCCCGCGGACGAGGCCTGGGCGAGCACCGCGGGCGGCGCGGACGAGAAGCTCGTCGACGCGGTCGACGTGCTCGTCGCAGGGCTGCTCGAGGAGCGCGCCGCCGCCCGTGCGGCGAAGGACTGGACGCGCGCCGACGCGATCCGCGACCGGCTCAAGGCCGCCGGCGTCGAGATCGAGGACACCCCCGACGGCCCGAAGTGGAGCATCTCCTGATGGCAGGCAACAGCAAGCGCCGCGGCGCGATCGTCAAGTCCGGCACCAAGAAGGGCCAGCAGGTCGGCTCCGGCGGCCAGCGCCGCCGCGGACTCGAAGGCAAGGGACCGACGCCGAAGGCGAAGGACCGGCCCTACCACAAGGCCTATCGCGCGGCGGAGCTCGCCGATCGCTCCGCCGCGAAGCGGGGCGGCAAGGGCGCGGGTCCGCGCAAGCGGACCAGTTCGGATGCGGAGTGGATCATCGGCCGCAACAGCGTCGTCGAGGCGCTGCGCGAGGGCGTCCCGGTCAACGGCGTCTATGTCGCCGAGGGGGCCGAGCGCGACGGCCGGCTCCGGGAGGCGTTCCAGATCGCTGCGGAGGCCGGCATCTCGCTGCTCGAGGTGGCGAAGACGGAGCTCGACCGGCTCACCGGGTTCAACGGTCACCAGGGGCTGGCGGCCCGCGTGCCGGCGTACGAGTACGCCCACGCCGACGACCTGCTCGACGCCGCCTCCGAGGCGGGCGAGCCAGCGCTGGTCGTGGCGCTCGACCACGTCACCGACCCGCGCAACCTGGGGGCGATCGTCCGCTCCGCCGCCGCGTTCGGCGCCCACGGTGTGGTGATCCCGACCAACCGCGCCGCCGGCATGACCGCGGCTGCGTGGAAGACCTCGGCCGGTGCCGCGGCGCGCATCCCGGTGGCCCAGACGGTGAACATGACCCGGCAGCTCAAGGCCTACCAGGACGCCGGCTGCATGGTCGTCGGGCTCGACATGGACGGCGACCTCTCGCTGCCCGAGCTCGGCGCGCCCGACAGCCTGGCGAGCGGTCCGCTCGTCGTGGTCGTCGGCGCCGAGGGCGGCGGCCTCTCCCGCCTGGTCGCGGAGACGTGCGACCAGATCGTCTCCATCCCGATGGCCAACTCCGTCGAGTCGCTCAACGCCGGCGTCGCCGCGTCCGTGGTGCTCTACGCCGTCGCGCAGGCGCGCGCCTGAGGCGTCGCGATTCGGGTTGGCCAAAGTGTCACCGTGACACGTTGGGCAACAGGTGACAGCTGCGAACTGTCACCTGTGGCGCAAACTGTCACCGTGACACTTTGCTGGGCGCGCGCCCGACCGCTCGTCAGGCCTCGCCCGGGGCGGTGAGGGCCTCCTCGGGGCGCTCGTGGATGACCGAGGCGAAGTAGTCGCGCGCGGCGTCGAGGAGCTTGATGTAGGAGCCGCGGCGCTCGGACATGAACCAGCGGTGCTCGAGGATCTCGTGGAACATCTGCGCCGGCTCGAGCTTGCCGCGGGCCTGCAGCGGGATCATCGCCAGGATCGGCTCATAGATCTCCGCGAGCCAGCGCTGGGCGACGACCTCGCGGGGGAGTCCGCCGAGGTCGCGCGAGACGGTGTAGGCGGCGATGTCGTTGAGGATCCGACGGGCCTGCTCGTCCTCGACGTCGAGACCGGTGAGGCCACGAAGCTCCCGGCGGTGGTGGCCGGCCTCGACGACGCGCGGACACACCTGGATCGTGTCGCGGTCGTAGTCGGTGACGATGTCGAGCTCCTCCACGTCGAAGCCGAGCTCGTTGAGCCGCTCGATCCGCTGCTCGAGCGCCCACATCTGGTCGGTGGAGAACTCCTGGGTCGTGGTCAGCTCGGTCCACAGGTCCGCATACCGGCGGCGCAGCCGCTCGACGATCGCGTCCGGCGTCTCGTCGGCGGGGACGGCGCCCGTGGCTTGGAGATCCAGCAGCTCGCCGTACACGTTCTCGCAGGCCACCTCGAGGTCCCACTCCCGCATCCGGTCCGCGAGAGTCTCCCGGAGCTCGCCGGTTTCGGCGTCGACGAGGTAGGCCGCGAACCCGCCCGCGTCGCGCCGGAACAGCACGTTGGAGAGCGACACGTCGCCCCAGTAGAAGTCGGCGAGGTGCAGGCGCACGAGCAGCACGACGAGGGCGTCGACGAGGGTCGGCAGGCGGTCGCTGGTGAGACCGTGCTGGAAGAGCGCGCGGTAGGGGAGCGAGAACGGCAGGTGCACCGTCATCAGCGCGGCCGGGAGCTCCTCGCCGGCGGCGTCGACGCGCCCCGTGACCACGGCGTGCGGGACGACGGTCGGCAGGCCGAGGCGCTGGAGGTCGCGCAGGGTGCGGTATTCGCGGAAGGCGATCGGTTCCTGGGTCTCCTTGACCGCGTAGATCCGCTCGCCCAGCCGGACGATCCGGACGACGTGGCGGGAGATGCCCTGGGCGAGGGGTACGACGACCTCGTCCCCCCACTCCCCGAGCGGCGTCGTCCAGGGCAGGCTCACGATCCCGGGGTCAGGGCGACTCGCGACGATGCGCAGTGCCATGCTGCGAGACTAGTGCCCTCCGGGACGTCCGGTCACAGCTGCCAGACCCAGAACCCCGCGCCGTCGGCCGCGGGCAGCTCGATGGTGCCGTCGGTCGCCTTCAGCGGCGACCCCGAGCCCGGCTCCGTCGCCGCCAGCACGCTGCCGTCGGTGAGGCCGACGAGGCCCGCGTCGAGCGCCACCGCCGGGCCGCCCGCCCGCCGGGCGCACACCAGCACCGACCCCGCGGGGTGCTCGCGCAGGTAGACGAGGCAGTCGTCGTCGACGTACGCCCACCGCAGGCTGCCGAAGCCGAGCGCGACGTGGTCGCGGCGCAGCGTCGCGAGGGTGCGGTACGCCGCCAGCGTGGCGGTGTCCCAGGCGTCACGGTGGCCCCAGGGCATCGGCTTGCGGCCGTCCTCGCCGTTGACGCCCTCGAGGCCGAGCTCGTCGCCGGCGAAGACCATCGGCACGCCGGGGAGGGTGAACTGCAGCCCTGCAGCCACTCGGTGGCGGGCGGGGTCCCGGGTGAGCGTCCGGATGCGGGCGGAGTCGTGGGAGCTGAGGATGTTCCACGACTGGGCGCTCGCCCGATGGCCGTAGCGGGCGCGCCACTCCTGCAGTGCTCGATGGATGAGTGGCCCGGGACGGCGGGGGACGGCGACCGGGCGGCCGAACGGGCGCGCCGGCGTCTCGTGGGCGCGCACCCACGACCAGACCGGCCAGGAGAAGCCTGAGTAGTTCATCGTGCCGTGCCAGCCGTCGCCGTCGATGTCCTGCGAGGCGTCGTGGTTGTGCTCGCCGATGACCCAGGCGTCGTGCTTCTCGGCGGTCGCCGTGCGGCGTACGGCGCGCGCCGCCTCGTGGTTGACGTCGATCGCACCGAGTCGCCCGGTCATGTTGGCGACGTCGATGCGCCACCCGTCGAGGGCGTACGGCGGCTGCAGCCAGCGGGCGACCGTGCTCTCCGGGCCCTCGATCATGGTGCGCCGCATCTCGTCGTTCGTGTGGTCGAGTTTCGGCAGCGTGCCGTGGCCCATCCAGCACTCGTAGGCCCCGTCGGGATGGAAGTAGTACCAGCCGCGGGTCCTGGACGCGGGGTCCGACCTGGCCCGCACGAACCACTCGTGGGTGTCGCCGGTGTGGTTGGCGGTCAGGTCGCCGAGCAGATGCCAGCCGCGGGCGTGGACCGCCTCCGCGAGTCGGGCGTAGGCCTCGTCCCCGCCCAGCAGCGGGTCGACCTCGTCGAACGTCGTCGCGTTGTAGCGGTGGTTGCTCTCGCCCGGGAAGACGGGCGTGAGGTAGAGGACGTTCGCACCGGTCTCCTCGACGTGGTCGAGGTGGTCGACGATCCCGTCGAGGTCGCCGCCGAAGAGCTGCAGCGGCGTGTGCGGGTCGGTGCCCTCGAAGGCGACCTCGTCGTCCCAGGCCGCCGGCACCGCCCACTGTGGCGTCGGCCGCTCGTCGGCCCGGCTGCTGCGCGCGAAGCGGTCGGGGAAGATCTGGTAGACGACGGCGTCCCTGGTCCACGCCGGCGCCGCCTCGTGGGAGCTCACCTTGAAGTCGAACGTGTCGGGGCCGTCGTACTCCACCATGCCGGCGGCGGTCAGCCAGCGCTGCCGCCCGCCCTGCTCGGGTCCGTAGGAGAGCAGGAAGCGGTAGTGCGTGACCGGGTTGTGCACCGGCAGGTCGCCCTGCCACCAGGTCGTGTGCTCGTCGTGCTCGAGGACCGTGCACGGGTGGTACGTCGGCTCGGCGTCGTAGGTCGTCCTGATCCAGACCTGCTGCACGGGGTCGCTCGCCGCCGTGCGGACGCGCACCTTCACCGTCCAGCCCAGGGTGGGCGACTCGGTGTCGAGGTAGAGCGGCGAACCGTCGTGGTGCGGCTCGCTGAGCAGGTCGCCGGTCGGGTCGCTGCGCGGGGTGTCGGGCAGGCTCATGCGTCCATTGTCCGGGTGGGTGTCTAGGATTGCCGCGCTGTCGCCTGGCTCTGGGCGGTGCGCCGGTGTAGCTCAGTAGGTAGAGCGCCTTACTTGTAATAAGGATGTCGCGGGTTCGATTCCTGTCACCGGCTCCATCGATCCTCGGGTCCTCAGACGTGCCAGGCGCGTCTGAGGACCCGAGGACGGCGCGGCCGGGGGTCAGCGCAGCCGGCGCACCTCGAAGCGCGTCGAGGGAGTGGCGATGTCGTCCTGCGACGCGATCAGCTCGAGCTCACGCCGGCCCGACCTCAGCGTGCGGTCGAGGATGGCGAAGAGCGTGTTGGCGGTCTTGCCCAGGGCGTCCGGCGTGGAGTCGGTCGAGAGCAGGTGGGAGAGGTAGACCGCAGCGGTGACGTCGCCGCCGCCATTGGGCGTGATCGGGAGCAGCGGGGTGGTGACCGCCCAGGCGCCGTCCTCGTCGACCGCGACCAGGGCGAGCTCGTGCTGGTTGCCGGTGACGACCGAGGTGACCAGCACGTTGCGCGGCCCCATCCCGCGGACGACGTCGACGGCGTCCAGGACCTCCTCGAGCGTGTGGGTCTCCCGGCCGGCGAGGAAGTCGAGCTCGAAGTGGTTGGGCGTGATCACGTCGGCCACGGGCACGACCTCGTCGCGCATGAACTCGGGGATCCCCTCACGGACGAAGAAGCCCCGGCCGACGTCACCCATCACCGGGTCGCAGCAGTAGATCGCGCGCGGGTTCGCCGACTTCACCCGGGAGACCGCGTCGAGGATGACGGACCCGACCGCCGGGTCGCCCTGATAGCCGGAGAGCACCGCCGAGACGGTCGGGAGCGCGCCGCGCTCCTCGATCCCGGCCAGGACGTCGGCGACGTCGCTCGCCGACTGCACGGGGCCGCGCCACTCGCCGTACCCGGTGTGGTTGGAGAAGTTCACCGTCAGCACCGGCCAGACCTCGTGGCCGAGTCGCTGGATGGGGAAGACGGCGGCGGAGTTGCCGACGTAGCCGAACGCGACGTGGGACTGGATGGACAGGATCTGCACGGCCCGATCCTCCCACGGGCACCCGGCGCGACCTCGGCGGACCGGGTCCGGGCCAACGCCGCCGCGCTGCGGTGGGAGCCCACCGTGGAGGACCTCGAGGAGCTCGACGCCGTCACCGGGTGAGCCGGGCGCCGACCGAGTGATGTGACACCCACGGTGCGCTCTGCACGCTGGGTGTCACACGGCGAGACGCTCAGGCAGGCAAGGACCAGTCGACCGGCGCGGCGCCACGCTCGACGAGCAGCTGGTTGACCCGGGAGAACGGCCGTGACCCGAAGAAGCCGCGGTGGGCGGAGAGTGGGGACGGATGCACCGACTCGACCCACGGCACGTCGCCGAGCATCGGCTTGAGCGACTGCGCCTGACGACCCCAGAGGATGGCCGCCAGCGGCGCGCCCCCGTCGGCCTGGCGGCGGACCAAGGCCTCGATCGCGCACTGCGTGACCTGCTCCCAGCCCTTGTTCTGATGGGACGCGGGGGCGCCGGGCCGGACGGTGAGGACCCGGTTGAGCAGCATGACGCCCCGGTCGGACCAGGCCGACAGGTCGCCGTGCTCGGGTGGGGTGACACCCAGGTCGGAGGCGAGCTCGAGATAGATGTTGCGCAACGACGCGGGAAGCGGTCGGACGTGCCGCTCGACGGCGAAGCAGAGACCGATCGGGTGGCCGATGGTCGGATAGGGGTCCTGGCCGACGATGAGGACGCGTACGTCGGCCAGCGGCCGCCGGAAGGCGTGGAAGATCCGGTCGCCGGCGGGGAGATAGGGCCGCTTCTTCGCCAGCTCCTCGCGAAGGAAGGCGCCGAGCTGCTCGATCCGTCCCTCGACCGGCTGCAGGGCCTGCGCCCAATCGGGGGCCATCAGACCGCGGTCGACGAGTCCAGCCAGTGCGCTCACGGTGGTCGAGGGTACCGAGAGACCGATGTCGTTAGCGACGCTAAGTTGGTGCACGAAACGGAACACGGGTGCACCAGGTCTCACGGAGCCAAGGAGCAAGTCACATGAAGTTCGGCGTCTTCATCCCGCAGGGGTGGCGGTTCGACCTCGTCGGCATCGAGCCGGCACAGCAGTGGCAGACGATGAAGGACCTCGCGCAGCGCGCGGACGCGAACCCGGACTGGGAGTCGCTGTGGGTCTACGACCACTTCCACACCACCCCGCAGGCCTCGGACCAGGCGACCCACGAGGCGTGGACCCTGATGTCCGCGTTCGGTGCGTCGACCGAGCGCATCCGTCTGGGACAGATGTGCACCTGCATGAGCTACCGCAACCCGGCGTACCTCGCGAAGGTCGCGGCCACCGTCGACCACGTCTCCGGCGGGCGCGTCGAGATGGGCATCGGCGCGGGGTGGTACGAGCACGAGTGGCGGGCCTACGGCTACGGCTTCCCGGAGGCGCGTGACCGGCTCGGCATGCTCCGCGAGGGCGTGAAGATCTTCCGCGAGGCCTGGACCGAGGGCTCGGCGACGCTGGACGGGAAGTACTACCAGGTCGACGGCGCCATCGTGGAGCCGAAGCCGCTGCAGACCGGCCGCAGCGGCATCCCGCTGTGGATCGCCGGCGGCGGCGAGAAGGTGACGCTCAAGATCGCCGCCGAGCACGCCGACTACACCAACTTCTTCGGCGACGCCGACGGCTTCAAGGCGAAGTCGGACATCCTCGCCGAGCACTGCCGAACGGTCGGCCGCGACTTCGACGAGATCACCCGCTCGTCGAACTACAACGTCTTCATCGGGGAGACCGAGGCCGAGGCGCAGGCGAAGCTCGAGGCCACGATCGCCCGGGTGACGCCGTACCTCGGTCAGGAGCAGGCCGAGAAGTGGGTCCGCGGCGCGGCCCGCAGCGGCCTCGTCGGCACGCCGGAGCAGATCGTCGAGAAGCTGCAGACCCTCGAGTCGCTCGGCATGACCTACGCGATCGCCTACTTCGCGGACGCGGCCTACGACCGGTCCTCGATGGAGCTGTTCGAGCAGCAGGTCATCCCGGCGCTGCGCTGACTGGACGCACGGTTGTGAGTGTCAGCGCGGCCCAGGGGCCGCGCTGACACTCACAACCCGTCACGACGCGTCGTGGGCGCCGAACCACTCCGCCAACAGCGGCCAGGTCGTCGTGCGCGCGGCCCGGCCGGTGAGCATGCCGAGGTGACCGCCCGGCACCACCTCGAAGCGGACCTCGCGCGCGCCGCCGAGGAGCGGGAGGACGGCCTCCACCGCGGGTACGGGCGCGATGCCGTCGCCGGAGCCGGCCAGGACGATCACCGGGACGGCGACCTTCGCCAGGTCGATGGTGCGGTCGCCGAGGTCGACCCGGCCGGTGACCATGACGTTGGTGCGGAAGAACCGGTGGTAGAGCTGCCCGAACGTGCGGCCGGGGTAGGCGATGAGGTTCTCGGTGAACCGGTCGACCGCCTCCAGTTGGGCGAGGAACTCGGTGTCGGCCAGGTGCGTGAGCTTCGCTACCGGCTTGGTGAGCAGCTTGTCGACGGCGCTGAGCTGGAAGGCCCAGCGGACCACCGGCTTCGGGGCGCCGCCGAGGAGCTGGTACGCCGTCGTGACGATGCGGCCCTGGGTCAGGTCGACGAGGGGGCGTAGCGGCGCGACCAGCGGCACCTTGCTCACGTCGATCGGCGAGCCGACCACCGCGAGCGAGGCGATCGGGAGCTCGGTGTCGTCGGCCGCGGCGAGGAGCGCGAAGATCCCGCCGAGCGACCAGCCGACGACGTGGACCGGGCGTCCCGCGTGCTCCGCGACCCGCCGGACCGCCTCGGGGACCGCCTCCTCGATCCAGTGCTCGATGCCGAGCGAGCGGTTGGCGAACGACACCTCGCCGTACTCGACGAGGTAGACGGGTCGGCCGAGCCGCAGCAGGTGCTCGACGACCGAGCAGCCGCGGCGTAGGTCGTAGCAGATCGCGGGCGCCGCGAGCGGTGTCACGAGCAGCACCGGGTCGCCCGTCTGGGCAACCCCCGGGAGCGGCCGGTAGTGATAGACCTCGCGCAGCGTGCCGTCGTCGATCAGCGTCCGCGGCATCGGACGCAGGTCCGCGAGACCGCCGTACAGGATCTTGTGGGCGACGTTGCCGGCCGCTGCGCGGAGGGGGATCGCGAGCGGGTTCGTGCGGAGGATGGGGAGCACCACGCGACGTTAACCGGGATGGACGCCGTGGGGTCACGTGTCCAGCGCACGGCGGCGACGTGCCGTTGACAACACCGGTGGTCGGGAGGGTAGGAAGACGCCATGAAGCTGAGCCGCCTGGCGGGGGGTGCTGCGGTGGCTCTGGGAGCCGTGGCCGCGCGCGACCTGACCCAGAAGAAGCACGCGATCCTCCGCAACTTCCCGATCATCGGGCATGCGCGCTACCTCCTCGAGGAGGTGGGGCCCGAGCTGCGGCAGTACATCGTGACCGGCAACGACGAGGAGCGGCCGTTCAGCCGCGACCAGCGGCGCTGGGTCTATGCCTCGGCGAAGCAGGAGAACAACTACTTCGGCTTCGGCACCGACTGCGACGTCGAGCACACCCAGGGGCGGGCCTACATCAAGCACCGCACCTTCGCCGACCGGCTCCCGGACGACCACGACCCCGCGGCGCTGCTGCCGTCGGCCAAGGTCCTCGGCGGCCCACGGGGTCGGGTGAAGGCGTTCCGGCCGCGGTCGGTGGTCAACGTGTCGGCGATGAGCTTCGGCTCGCTCTCGGGGGCGGCGATCACGGCGCTCGACAAGGGGGCGGCCAAGGCGGGTGCCATGCACAACACCGGCGAGGGCGGGCTCTCGCCGTACCACCGCAACGGCGCCGACCTCATCCTCCAGCTCGGTACGGCGTACTTCGGCTGCCGCGATGAGAAGGGCGACTTCTCCCTGGCCCGGCTCAAGGACGCGGTCGCCTCCGCGCCGGTCAAGGCGATCGAGATCAAACTGTCCCAGGGCGCCAAACCGGGCCTCGGCGGTCTGCTGCCGGCGGCGAAGATCACGGACGAGATCGCCGAGATCCGCGGCATCCCCAAGGACAAGGACTGTGCCTCGCCCTCGCGCCACACCGCCTTCGACGGGGTCGACTCGATGCTCGACTTCGTGGAGCTGCTCGCGAGCGAGACGGGGCTGCCGGTCGGGATCAAGTCGGCGGTGGGAGACATGGGCTTCTGGCTCGAGCTCGCCGACCAGATGGAGAGCCGCCAGCGTGGGGTCGACTTCATCACCGTCGACGGCGGCGAGGGCGGCACCGGCGCCGCGCCGTTGATCTTCACCGACTCGGTGTCGCTGCCGTTCCGGATGGGCTTCTCCCGGGTCTACGGCACCTTCGCCGAGCTGGGGCTCACCGACGACGTCACGTTCATCGGCTCCGGCAAGCTCGGTCTGCCCGAGAACGCCGTCGTCGCGTTCGCGCTCGGCGCCGACATGGTCAACGTCGCCCGGGAGGCGATGATGTCGATCGGCTGCATCCAGTCGCAGCGCTGCCACACCGACCGGTGCCCGACCGGTGTCGCCACCCAGAACCCGTGGCTCGTCCGCGGCCTCGACCCGGCCGACAAGGCGGACCGCTGCGCGTCGTATCTCATCACGCTGCGCAAGGAGCTGATGAAGGTCAGCGCCGCCGTCGGCGTCGCGCACCCCTCGCTCATCACCCCGCACGACGTGGAGATCATGAACGGCGACTACGAGAGCCGGACGCTGGCGGGGATGTACGGCTACAAGGACCACTGGGGCCAGCTCGGCCCCGAGCTCGTCGACGACATCACCACCGTGCTGCACACGAAGGCGACCTTCGACGAGAAGCCGACGGCCTGAGTGCTGGGCCTGAGTGCTGGGCCTGAGTGCTGGGCCTGAGTGTTGGGCCTGGGCGCCGGGGGAGTGCCGTCAGCGGGCGAGGTTGCGCGAACCCGCCGAGCGGTAGCGGCGCTGCGGGTTGGCGCCGATGCTGGACGCGTCCGGCCTCGCCGGCGCGCCGGGGAGCCGGTCGACGAGCGACTGGGCGACGGTGAGCCCACCCGTCAGCACCTTGTGCGCCAGCGAGCCCGCGGTGGTCACCGCGCGGCCGGGGCGAGGGATCGAGGGGAGCGGCAGCTGAGGCATGGACCGACGGTATCGCCAGAAATGCGGTGGCGGCCACGGTCGACCACCCTGAGCGCGCTCAGCTGCGCTTGGCGGGCTTGACCGGCTTGCCGTGGTCGGCCGGGATGCGGGCGAGCTCGGCGAGGAAGGTGTCGGCCCAGTGGCGTACGTCGTTGGTCGACACCGTCTTGCGCATCGCCCGCATCCGGCGAGTGAGCTCGCGCTGGTCGGCCTTGTAGGCCTCCAGCAGGGCGGCCTTCATGCCGTTCATGTCGTAGGGGTTCACGAGCCAGGCCTGGCGCAGCTCCTCCGCAGCACCGGCGAACTCCGAGAGCACGAGCGCGCCGTCGTCCTCGTAGCGGCAGGCGACGTACTCCTTGGCGACGAGGTTCATGCCGTCGCGGTAGGGCGTGACGACCATGATGTCCGCCGCGCGGTAGAGCGCCGCCATCTCCTCGCGGGGGAAGGAGGAGTGGAGATAGGAGATCGCGGGTCGTCCGATCCGGCCGAGGTCGCCGTTGAGCCGGCCCACGAGTCGGTCGATCTCGTCGCGCAGGACGCGGTACTGCTCGACGCGCTCGCGTGAGGGGACGGCGACCTGCACGAAGACCGCGTCGTCGACGTCGAAGTGGGCGTCGCGCAGCAGCTCCCCGAAGGAACGCAGGCGCGCGTAGATGCCCTTCGTGTAGTCGAGTCGGTCGACGCCCAGGAAGATCTTGCGGGGGTTGCCGAGCTGCTCGCGGATCTCCTTGGCGCGGGCGTTGACCGACTCGCGGTGGGCGAGCTCCTCGAAGCCGGCGAAGTCGATCGAGATCGGGAAGGCCGCTGCCCGGACGGTGCGCCCGTCGGGCAGGTAGACGAGGTCGCGATGGGTCTTGTGGCCGACCCGCTGGCGGACGAGTCGGATGAAGTTCTGGGCTGCGCCCGGGAGTTGGAAGCCGACGAGGTCGGCGCCGAGGAGCCCCTCGAGGAGCTGGCGGCGCCAGGGGAGCTGCTGGAAGAGCTCGGCCGGAGGGAAGGGGATGTGGAGGTAGAAGCCGATCCGCAGGTCGGGGCGCAGCTCGCGCAGCATCTGCGGGACGAGCTGGAGTTGATAGTCCTGGACCCAGACGGTCGCGCCCTCGGCGGCCACCTCCGCACACTTCTCCGCGAAGCGCTGGTTGACCGATCGATAGCCGTTCCACCACTCCCGGTGGAACTCCGGCTTGGCGACAAGGTCGTGGTAGAGCGGCCACAGCGTGCCGTTCGAGAAGCCCTCGTAGTGCTCCTCGATCTCCTGCGCGCTCATCGACATCGGCAGCAGGTGGAGGCCGTCGTCGTCGAACGGCTCGAGGCCCGTCTCCGTGCCGCCGGGCCAGCCGATCCAGACGCCGTCGTTGGCGCGCAGCACCGGCTCGAGGGCGCTCACCAGACCGCCCGGCGAACGCCGCCACGTCCGCGTCCCGTCGGCCAGTTCTACCCGGTCGACGGGGAGTCGGTTGGCGACGACCACGAGATCAGCGTGCACACCTCGACCTTAGTGGACGGTGTACGGCGCGGCGACGGCGCATGTGGTGCGGGTCACCGGTTGAACGGAACGGACTTATCCACAGCCTCGTGTTTGCCTCTGTTTGCGCCCGTACTCGTCCGAGATCATGTCCTCATGTGTGACGCAATGGTGCCGCCCGCTCTCGGGGGCGTGTGATGGCGGGCCGGCTCGAGGTGGACCCCGACGCGCTGTCGCTGGTCGCCCGGGGAATCGACGAGACGATCGCCGGCCTCAGCGGCCTGGGCGTCCTGTCCGAGGGTGAGGTTGGGCGCGGGTTCGGCGGCCTGGCGCTGACCACGATGGAGGCGGGGCACCAGGGGCTCGCTGCCGCGATGGCCGACTTCTGCGACCGCTGGGGATGGGATGTGCGTGGTCTCGTGGTCGACGCCAACCGTGCCGCGGCCGCGCTGGACCTCTCGGCCGGGCTCTACGAGCACGAGGACGCCGCGCTCAAGGGCGCGATCACGACCGCGGCGGCGCTCGTCTCGGACCCGGACACGGGAGGCCGCTGATGGGGCTCGGAGGCTGGATCGCGTCCAAGGTCGACGCCGTCGGTGACGCGGTGGAGGAGGCCTGGGACGACCAGGTGACACTCGTGGGGAGCGGGGTCGAGGCGCTGTCCCGACTTGCGGAGCAGCGGCTGGACGAGGTCGGTCTCGTGACGGCCGCCGACTGGGTGCGCACACACGGTGACCAACTCGCCGACAGGCTGGGCGCGCAGGTGGGCGAGCGCGACCTGGGAGAGACCGACGACCCGGCGCAGCTCGTCCACGGCGTACCCGACTCGCTGCAGGATCGGGTCTCCTCGCTCACCGAGCTCGGGGACTCCTTCGGTGACGTCGCCGACGGGCTCGGTCGGATCGAGACGGGTCGGTGGGCCGGAGACGGGGCGGAGGCCTTCGCCTCGACGTGGCGCACGACGCCGGGGGACTGGCGGGCTGCGCAGGATGCCTGTCACCGCGCGGCGAGCGCGCTCGCCGGCTACATCGGCACCGTTCGGTGGGCGCAGCGGCAGGCCGCCGAGGCGGTCCGGCAGTGGAACGCCGCGGCCGGACGCCAATCGGCCGCACTCGCGGCGCACCGGACCGCCGTACGCTCCTACAACCGGGCGGTCGACGACTACAACGCCGACCTCGCCACCGGCGCGAGCCCCGGGCTGCCGCCGGTGAAACCGGCGCCGTTCCACGATCCCGGGCCCGCGCTGTTCGCGGCGGCGCAGGAGCTGCTCGCCGACGCACGGCGACAGCGCAACGACGCCGCCGAGCACGCGGCCGCCGCGATCCGCGCGGCGACGGCGACCGCCCCGGCGCTCCCGTCCTTCCACGACCGGCTGGGGATGGACCTGCTCGATCTGTCCCAGCTCCACCAGTTCCAGCAGGTGCACTTCGCCGGTGGCTTCGTCGAGGGCACGGCCGACCTGGTCCACACCGTCCGCGCCCTCTCGCCGAACGACCCCGCCAACAGTTCGCACCCCGAGGAGTACGACGCACGTCTCGCCGAGACGGCCGACTCGCTCGGCTCCTCCGTCACGCACCCTCGAGAGCTGCTCCGCGGCCTCGTCGGCTCCGGCTGGAGCACCGATCCCGCCGGAGCAGCGGGCCGGCTGACGCCGTCGCTTCTGCTCGGGCTGGTGAGCGGCGGCACGGGCACCGCGGCCGAGGCCGGCGGCTCGCTCGGCCTACGGCTGGGCGTGCGCGGGCTGGGCCGGCGGGCGACCGAGATCGCCGAGGATGCGACGAAGACCGCGGAGCATGCCCGGCCGGCGCACGTGCGGGTGCACTGCAAGGATCCGGTCGACGTCGCGACCGGGGCGGTGGTCCTCGACCAGACCGACCTGGAGCTCCCGGGCGCGCTGCCGCTGGTGCTGCGCCGGCGCCACCTCTCCAGCTGGGCCTACGGTCACTGGTTCGGACCCACCTGGTCGTCGACGTTCGACGAGCGGATCGACGTCGGCGACGACCACGTGGTCGTCGTCCGCGCCGATGCCTGCGCGATCGTGTTCCCGCGTCCCCGGCGGAGCGCGGAGGTCTCGCCGACGGCCGGCGAGCGCGGCCTCCTGCGGCGCGCCGACAACGGTGGTTTCACGCTCACCGATCCGATGACCGGGTGGACGCGCTGCTATGCCCCACCGGTGGGCGGGCGGTCGCTGCTCGAGACGATCACGGACGCCGACGGGCACCGGGTCGAGTTCGTGCGTGACGCGGTCGGCACGCCGGTGGAGGTGCGGCACTCCGCCGGCTATCGCGTGCTCGTGGAGGCGGCCGACGGTCGGATCACCGGCCTGGCCGTCGTACGCGAGGATGGGGAGGCGGAGCGGGTCGCGAGTTACGAGTACGCCCACGGCCACCTCGTCGCCGTCGTGGACGAGTCGGGCGAGCCGCTGCGTCTCACGTACGACGCCGCCGGCCGCCTCACCTCCTGGACCGACCGCAACGGCATGGTGTTCGGCTACGCCTACGACGCGCGTGGACGCTGCGCCGACCAGGCCGGGACCGACGGTGTCATGGCCAGCCGGTTCACCTACACCGACCTCGGCGACGGGTGGCGCGAGACTGCGGTCACCGACTCGCGCGGTACGACCCGGTTCGTCGTCGACGACCGGCTGCGGATCGTCGGGGAGGTCGATGCGCTCGGTCACGAGACCCGCAAGGTCTGGGACGGTGACCGGCTCGTGGCGATCACCGATCCGCTCGGCCGGACGGCGGCTTACGAGTACGACGAGGATGGCAACCTGGTCGCGCTCATCCGGCCCGACGGCTCCCGGCAGACGATCGCGTGGGCGACCTTCGGCGGCCGGTCCTGTCCGGTCGGCGCCACGTTGGCCGACGGGACGGTGTGGACCTTCTCCTACGACCAGCAGGGTCGCCGGACCGCGATGACGGACCCAGTCGGCGCAACCACGCGCTACGCCTACGACGCGCGTGGCCATCTCGCGTCGGTGACCGACGCGACCGGGGCGACGCGCACCATCGAGAGCGACGCGGCCGGCCTGCCGGTCGTCGTCACGGAGCCCGACGGCGCGACCACTCGGCTCGACCGGGAGGCGCTGGGCCGGGTCGTCGCCGTGACGGACGCGCTCGGCGCGCGGACCGAGCTCACCTGGACGCGGTCGGGCCGGCTCGTCTCGCGCATCTTCGCCGACGGCTCGGTCGAGCGCTGGAGCTATGACGCGGAGGGCAACCCCGTGGAGCACGTCGACGCCGCGGGCCGGGTCACCCGGACGGCGTACACCCACTTCGACCTGCCTGCCGAGGTCACCGCGCCGGACGGTGGTGTCACGCGCTTCGCCTACGATCCCGAGCTGCGGCTCGTCGCGGTCACCGGCCCGCACGGGCGGACGTGGCGATATGAGTACGACGCGGCCGGCCGCCTCGTCGAGGAGACCGACCTCAACGGACGGACGCTGCGGTTCGGCTACGACGCGGCGGGCCAGCTCGTGCGGCGGGTCAATGGGGCGGGGGAGTGCGTCGAGACGACGCACGACCTGCTCGGGAACGTCGTGTGGCAGCGCGCGGGCGACGCCGTCACGACCTTCGCCTACGACCCGCTCGGCCGGCTGCTGCGCGCGACCGGCCCGGTCGTCGAGCTCGCACTTGAGCGGGACCCGTTGGGTCGGGTCGTGGCCGAGTCGGTCGACGGGCGGACCGTGTCGTCGTCGTACGACCTGCTCGGGCGGCGTATCTCCCGCATCACGCCGACCGGTCTCGAGACGACGTGGACCTTCGGCGCGTCGAGGCTTCCCGAACGGGTGGTCGTCGGCGGCCACGAGATCGGCTTCCTCCGCGACGCCTGCGGGCGGGAGACGCGGCGTCAGGTCGGTGCGGCGGTGCTCGAGCAGACCTGGGACATGCTCGGGCAGCTCGTCAGGCAGACGCTGGGTGCCGTGGTCGGAGCAGCGCAGGAGGCGACGGGGGCGACGCTGTCCGTGCGGCAGCAGCGGGACTACACCTACTCCGCCGGCCGGCTCGTCGGTGTCGCGGACCGGCTCTGTGGGGCACGGCGCTTCGAGCTCGACCTCGCTGACCGGATCCTCGCCGTCGACGGCGACGTGGCGGAGGTCTATGCCTACGACCCGATGGGCAACATCGTCCGCGCGGCCGTCGGCGGCGCGGAAGTGGGCGGCACGGAAGTGGGCGGCGGGGACGTCGAGCGGCGGGAGTACGACGGCACTCTGCTCCTCCGCGCCGGCCGGACCCGCTCCAGCTACGACGGTCAGGGGCGGCTCGTGCGTCGGGTGCGCACGCGGGTCTCGCGCAAGCCCGAGGTGTGGGCCTACCAGTGGGACGCCGAGGACCGGCTTGTCGGTCTGAGGACGCCCGACGGCGTGTGGTGGCGTTACCTCTACGACGCGCTCGGACGGCGGGTCGCGAAGCGGCGGCTGGACCGCGACGGGCACGTGGCCGAGGAGGTGCTGTTCGCCTGGGACGGTCCGACGCTTGTCGAGGAGACCACCGCTGCCGGGTCGCGGGCGTGGGTCCACGAGGGGCTTGCGCCCGTGGCGCAGGTCGAGCGCTCCACCGACGATGACGTCGACGCGCGGTTCTACGCGATCGTCGCCGACCTCGTCGGCGCGCCCGCCGAGCTGGTCACCGCGGATGGAGAGTTGGTGTGGCACGCCCGTCGTGCGCTCTGGGGCGCGCCGCGCACTCCCGACGCCGACCCCGTCCCGTTGCGCTTTCCCGGCCAGTACGCCGACCCGGAGTCCGGGCTCTTCTACAACCTCCACCGCTACTACGACCCCGACACCGCCCGCTACCTCTCTCAGGATCCGCTCGGCCTTGCCCCCGCGCCGAACCCGAACGCGTATGTCGCCAATCCCACGGTCCTGGCTGATCCCTTGGGGTTGTTCTCGTGTCGGGATGCTGTTGATCTTGTCGGTGCCCGGCGCCGCCGCCATATCCTTGACGGTGAAGTACGGCCTAACGGAACCTATGGTGGCGGGCATCGGCACGGTACGGGTTTTCCACAAAAGTCGGAGTTTCCTGAGACGTGGTCAGATGCCAAGATAATTCACGAGATATCAGATATTGCGACCGATCCCGCACTGGGTTGGCGGCCAGGGTCGCGGCCAGGAGACTTCTGGGTCAGCGGCACACGTGAGGGTGTAGACATCGAAGTCCTGATTCGGAGGAACCAGATATGGACGGCGTACCCTACCAACGTCCCGAAGAATCCATGAGTGCCGTTGATATCTACATCAAAAATGTGATTGCGACACTGGACTTGGCCAAGAAGTATCTTCCCGTCGAAGAGCTGCTTGAAGCTGAGCGCTTGGTTGATCATGGCGAGCCGGCAGAAGGGATGTGCTCGATCGCCTGGGCTATATCTAACGTTGGCGTGATGGTTCCTCGGGAGTTGATTGATCGTGTGCGCGCATACTCGTCCGAGTTGGTCGAGGAAGAATTTATGCCGCCTGACCTTGATTCATTCGCTGCGGACTAAATTGGCCTCGCGGTTCGGCGAATGTGGCCGGCGTCATTGGCCAGGATTGTCAAGAGCTGAGACTGAGTTTCCCTTCTCATGAGCATCGTCATCGAGTGTCCACGCTGTTCTCAGGGGCCGGTCGCCGTGAAAACTGTTCGAGCAAAAGGTGACGTGATCCGAGTCTGTGCCGAATGTGAAGCTGTGTGGCCGTCGACGTGGTTGGATTCGGGAGGCGGCAGGGCTGGCTCAGCGTTCACCCATACTTTCTCTAGCCCTGTGGGAATAACGTTGCGGCGGGGTCAGTCTGAAGCTATAGAGGCATTCTCTGTTCGAGTCGTACTTCGTCCCGCCGATCTCCCGATTGGGTATCGCGTCCTCACGGCCTTCCCGGAGCAAAGATGAATCTTCCGAATCTGACTCAGTTCCTTGGTGCGTATTTGCATCAGGATTGGGACTTGGAGTATCGCGACGCCACTGACGGGGCGATCGACTTTGCTCGTCATGACGACGCTGACTGCGTGCGTATGGCTATCTCGGAAATTGAATCTCTACTTGCGGCGGAACTCTCGGAAGAGCAATTGCAGGACTGGCTTCTTGGAGCAGGCTGCTACTACCTTCCAGGCGAACCGGTGCGCGAATGGCTCCGGACGCTACGTGAGGTGATGACAGAAGAAGTGGCTCGGCGAGCATGACTACGGGCCCAAACGAAGCTCTGCGGCGAGGCGCGTCGCGGACAACTCTGAGGATGGGCTTGCGAGGTCGAAGGCCGCGCCGGGTTGTGTTATCCACAGTCAGCAGGGGTGACAGTGGCGCCTTCCCCGACTAGCGCCCATACTGCTGGCACGCCGCTCGGGCGGTGGCTCTCGGGAAGGACGTGGGATGAGGCGTACGTCGGTGGCGGCCGTCGCGGTGGGCGCGCTGGTGGTTGGTGGAGTGTCGGGGTGTGGGGGCGACCCGAAACCGAAGTTTGCGCACTCGGCTGATCCGTCACCGTCGGCGGTGAGCTCTAGTGCTGCGCCGGCGGACGATCTCGCTCCGCCGGAGATGCCCGAGGCCGCGAAGGCGCACACGGTGGCGGGGGCGAAGGCGTTCGTTCGATACTTCTGGCGCGCCGCCAACTATGCCCAGACGACGTTGGACGCTTCCCTCGTCGCCTCTCTGGCGTCGGAGAACTGCACCGGATGCACCGGTGGCGTTGAGTTCGTCGAACGGGTCAAGAAGGGGCGCGGCACGATCCGTGGCGGAGCAATCACGGTTGGACGTGAGACTGTTCGAAGGTTGGATGTCGCCGGCCAGGTCTGGATGGCGGTGACCTACTCCTGGAGTTCCCCCAGGCAGGTGGTCGACTTCCCCGGGACGAAGAAGGACGAGGTCTACTCCGGCGGAAGAGGAACGAACCGCTTCACACTCCAGCCGGTGGCGAGCGGATGGCGGGTCGCATTGTGGGAGACGCTCAAGTGAGGCTCGCAACGGTCGTTATCAGCGCGGTTCTGGCGTTCATGTTCATTCCGGTGGCTGATGCTGTGACGGCAAAGCCTGGCAAGAACGGATATATGGCCTCAGGCCAACAGAAGATCAACGACACGGGCACACCGGGTGGCGGCCGAGACACGTCATCGGCTGGGATCGTCAGCGTCCATCATCAGGGCTCGTATCGGCAGAAGTCAGTGTGCGCGGTCGGTGGGTTGTCGGTGTGTGGCGAGGCGCAACGCTGCGAGAACGGCCAAGTGATGCAGCAGTCCTGGTATGAGACGGCTGAGGGGCCGGAGGACCGGCGCATCTGGTGTCCGGGGATGGCGTCGGCGCAGCCGCCGGGTGCGAAGGCGCCCACCTTGACGCCGGGGCGGATCTTGGAGGCGTTCAAGACGATCGAGTTGCCGGCGGCGCCGTTGGTGATTCAGCCGCCGAAGGGGCGGACGCTGGTGAATTTGGAATCCACGCGATTACCTATACCCCCTGGGAGCGGGGCGCTGTCCTGTGCGCGTGAACGGCTGGGGAGCCGGGCGCGGGTGTAACGGACGTGACACCTGCGCGGCGTGCGGGCACGCTGGCTCCGGGGGGCAGGCTTGCGGTAGGTGGCGCGCCGGGGCCATTTCGGGCGTGTCGGCTCTGAGAGCCGGTGTCCGCTCCTACCCTCGAAAGTGAGAGGGAGGAGCCCACATGATTTGCAAGCGGTGCCACGAGTATGTCGGCGGGCCGACGTTCGCTGAGGCGCGGACTGGTGTCTGCATGGAGTGCCAGCAGGCGGAGCAGAAACGCGAGGACGAGGCGTAAGCCCACGCCCTGACGGAGGGCTACGCCGATGGCGGAGACGGCCGGGGTCATGCCGTGCACCCCGGCCGCCTCGCCGGTCTAGGTGCCGAGCTGCGCGGACTGCCCCGTGCCGAGGGTGGGGCAGCCGAGGGCGAGCCAGCGGCGGTAGCGGGTGGCTTCGGTTTCGCAGCGGCGGCAGCAGTAGCGTCCCCGGGCTCCGGCTCGGGGACGTTTTCCGCACCAGGGGCAGGTGCTCACGCGGGCACCAGCTCGGGGGCGGGGGCGAGCGGCGGGTCGTAGATGCGCGCGTCAACGTAGGCGGAGTCGCGCACGAGGGAGACGTGGGACAGGTGCGCGGCGAGCACCTCCCGCACTCCCTCGGGGCCCTGGCGTACGGCGCCGTCGCGGAAGGAGATGGAGAGGTTGCGGCGGATGGTGAGCAGCTCGTTTGGGTCGCCCACCCAGGCCTCGACCTCTAGCCCCTCGGGGGTTTCGTGCATCTCGGTGATCCAGCCGATGCGGTCCTCGTCGTTGTGGTCGACCACGAGGGGGATCGACAGCTCGCCCGCGGCGAATTGTTCGCAGTCGACGGCGAACGCGCCGTAACGGAACACCTCGCCGTCTTCGTACTGGGTGCGGGTTGAGATGCGGTCGTAGGGCACCGCCAAGCCGGTCAGCCTGCGGCCTCCGGGCCATCCGCGGCGCACCTCCTCGGGGGCGGTGTGGTGGGCCGTACTCGGGCCGTGTGAGGCCGTAGACGGGGTGTTGACGGGCTGGGCGAAGGTGAGGGCGAGGACCACGGGGTCACGCTCCTAGAAGCTGCCGTGCGGCCTGGGCGCGGGTGGCCCCGGTGGCGAGCTTGGTGTTGGCGGCGGCCTCGGCGGCAAGCTCGGCGGCCACCTCCCGCGCGACGTCGTAGCACGGCTGGCACAGGCGGGGTGTGCGGCCGTCGGGCAGGGTGCGGATGAACACGCCGAGCTGGTCGACCCGGGCGCACATCTGACAACGGCAGTAGCGGCCCTGACGGACCCGCTCGGCGGCAGCTCGGGCCTGCTGCCAGGTGCCCCAGGCGTCGGCGACTGCGAGGAGGTGCAGCATCCGGTCGGTGTCCCCGCCCCGGTCGCGGGAGAAGGTCAGCAACGGCACCGGCCGCCCGCCTGCCCCCATGAGGTCGGCGATCGGCTGGGCGAGCACCGGCACCCGGTCGGGCGCCTTCTCGCGGCGCTGCCGCGCCTGCCGGAGACGGTTCGCGTCGACCGCCTCGCAGCGGCAGTAGTAGGGCAGCAGCTCGACAGGTACGCGCATGATCCAGAACGTGTCCTCGGCACCATCCGCGGGCATCCGGTCCCAGCCGAGGGGCCACAGGTCCGGGTCGTTCCCCTCCGGGCTGTTCGGGGTGGGGGTGAACCGCGCGTAGGCGGCTCGGGCGGCGTCGCGGGGTGTCATCACGCGCCCCCGTTCTCGGCTCGGCGGGCGGCACGACGGGCGCGGATGCGGTCCAGCTCGTCGGGCTGCTCCTCGCCCCACCCCTCGGGGCCGGTGATGCCGAGCAGCAGCGCCCGAGCCTCGGAGACCTTGAGTGCCGCATACGTGGACTGTGGGTCGCCCTGGCGGAGCACGCTCGGGAGCAGCGCGCGGCGGAGCATGTCGAGGTGGGCCAGCTCGATCGTGCGGCGCACGTCCTTAGGGACCCAGGACTCGGCCTCGGCGGCGGCGCGGACCTGCGCGAGCACCTCGGGGATGCCGACCTTGAGCTTCGCGGCGACCGCGGAGACCGACAGGCCGGAGGCGAGGAGGCCGACCACTCGCTCCGGTGTCTGGCTCGTCGGGTCGCCGGGGCTGCCGGGCTCGGGCGGTGGGGTCAGCTCCTCGTCGGTCATCGGGTTGGCTCCTCTCAGGCGGTGCATATCTATGCATCAGCGTCCCACACGGGCGCGGCCAGCGGGAGAGGGTCGCGGGAGGCAAACGCCCGATTCGGGGCTCTTTCCGCCTCCCGCAGCGTCTAGGTGGCATCTGAGCCGTGAAAGGCCGTCCTAGAGCGGTTTCTGCGCTTCCTAGAGGCCTTCTGGGGCTCGTGGAGCACCCCCGGGGGCCGTTGAGGGAGGGGGACGGCCGGTGACTCTGGCCCCGTGTCCGGCGCGGCGCAGGAAAAACCGGGCGGGTGCGGCTGCGAGTGCATAGGTATGCATCGGTGCATAAGGGAGTGCGGTAGCGGCACAGGGTTAGCGGAGGTGCTCGGCGATGGCGGGCGGCAGGTCGAGGAGCACGAGCAGCGCGGCGCCAGCGATCGGTCGACCCTGCACGAGGTCGGCGGTGATCGCGGCGAGGATGCGGGCGCCGTCGTCGTTGCCGGTGGCGCTCGCTCGCCCCGCGTACCAGGCGGCGGAGGCGACCGCGCGAATCTGTGCGATGTCGAAGACCAGCGGGTCGGGGTGCGGCTCACGGCTCGGGGTGGCGGCAGGCATGGGGGTCAGCTCCTCGGGGTCGGGCACCGGGTCACCACAGCACCCCGGGCGGGGCGGTGACGATCGCGGTGGGGGTGTTGCCTCGCCCGCCCGCGGACCTGTTGCAGCGGACGTGTTCGGGACGGCAGGCGGCGAGCAGCTCGGGGGTCAGGGGCGCCCGGCCGTGCGCCTCCTCGGGGTGCCCGAGGTCCCAGGGCTCGCCGGGGGTCAGGACGGCACCGCAGCGGCGGCAGGCGACTCCTCCCGCGGCGACGACCGGGGCCCACGCGGCCCGGGCTCGGCGCCACGTGCGGGTGCTCCGCGGGTCGCTCACGGCTGGTCCTCCTCGGGCGTGGCGCTTGTCGAAGGGGTCACGACAGGTGTCGAAGAGGTCAGCTCTCAGGGGCTGACCTCTTCGGCTTCTTCGGTGACTTCTTCGCGGGGCAGCGTGTCGGCACGGCGAGGTGGTCACTGGGTGCCCCCTCGGGCCGCCCCGGGCCTGGGGGTGGCAGGAGTTGTGGGGGAATTCATCCGCGCAATCCGCGCATCCGCGGGATGCGCGGATTGCGCGGGTGGTTTCGCCGCCTTCTCTTCGCACCCCTCGGGGCGTAGGTGCCAGCGCAGCACACCGGAGTCGCGGGACCGGGGCTGGGTCTCGACGGTCCAGCCGAGGCGCCGGAGACCGGGGGCGTTACGGCGTAGGAGGGCGGTGACGGTGCGGGAGCTGGGCCAGTCCTTGGGGGCGCGCCAGCCCTCGCCCCCGAGGCGGTGCTCGACGTGGGCGAGCAGGTCAGCAGAGGTGCCGGTGAATTCTCGCGTGACCGTCTTGCGGAGCGCGGCGAGGAAGCTGTCGGCGTCGATAGTGTCCTCGGCGAGGCTGCGGGCCTGCCCGAGGTAGCGCGCGAGGCCGTCGCTGCCGTTGATCTGGTCGAGGGCGGCGAGGATGCGGGCGAAGTCAGCCATGCGGGGTGAGGTGCCAAGACGGACAGATGGCAGCCGGAGAAGTACCGCGCAACACTGGTCGAGCAGGGCGCCGAGGATGAGGGGGTAGGCCAGCTCCCAGGCCTCGTCAAGCTCGCTTTCGGGGAGCCGGTCCCGTTCGGGGATGACGTCCAGGTTGACGGTGAGCGTGCGGTCGGCGAGGTCGCCGCGTAGCGCGCCGACGTCGATGCCGTTGAGGATCACGGCGCGGCGGAACGCGAAGACGGCGAGGCCGTCGTCGGTGTAGAGCTGGCGCCGCACGTCGCCGTCCCCGGTCACTGCCCGACATAGGGAGTCGGAGAGCCAGTCGGGCACCGCGGAGAGGTTGTCGAGGCCGACGACCCAGGAACCGAGGGCGGCGGTGACCCAGGACTCGGGCTCTTTGGGCGGCTTGCGGAGCGGGACCGGGGATGGGTCCACCAGCGAAACGAGGCGGCGGCAGGCCGAGGATTTCCCGGTGCCCTGTTCGCCGAACAATGCGAGCACCGGGTGAGGGATGTCGGGGCAGATGATCGCGGCGACCAGCCAGCCGAGCACGAGCGGACGATCGGCTGCGGCGACGTTGAGCACCGACCACAGCCGGTCGAGCTGCCCGCCCCGGAGGGGCACAGGAAGGGCGCCGGTCAACTTGGTGCGGCGAAACATCGTTCCGTCGGTGTTGTGGAGCACCTCCCACCCTCCGGCCTCCTTCAAGACCACGACACGACCGTCTTTGTCGCCGAGGTCGAGCCAACGGGTGCCGTATTCGTCAGCGGCGACCCGGATCGCTACCGGCCGAGGCTCGGCTTCGTGTGCCATGCCCTCGATGACCGAGAGTGCATCGGTGAGGGCTTGCTGTCCGGGCACCTTCCCGGTGTCGGCTCGATAGGCGGCGGCCAGCTCGGTACGTAGCGAGACCTGGCCTCCGCGCAGCAGCCGGACGACGTGCCCGACGTTGAGCACGGGCCCATCGGGGCGGGGCACCGCGTACGGATGGCCGTCCTCGGTGCAACCAAAGTCGTATCGCTCCTCGGCGAGGTCCACCAGGACCGCCGACACGGACTTGGCGCCGCTCACCGGGCCAAGCCAAGGTCGCGGGCGGCGCAGTGCCGGGCCGAGCAGAACAGGCCGAGGCCTGCGGCTCGGGCCCGGTCGGTCAGGTCGAGCACACCGCAGCGGGCGCAGCGGTGGTCGGGCGGCTCCGGCTCGGTGTTGCCGAGCCTCGGCGGGGTGGTCATGCTTGCTCTCACGGGTTGTTCCTTTCCGCGGTGCCCTCGGCTCTCGTCGCCGGGGGCACCGTCGTCTAGGCGGGCGGCTCGCCCCTCACTGGAGCGAGTCGCCGGTTTCGATCACGGGCGGCCGGAGGCCGAGGAGGACCGCGAGGCGGCGCACCCGGGCGGGGTCGCACTCGGCGAGCGGCTTGGTCTTGGCGAGCTGCCGCTCGATAAAGGCCTTCTCGGCGTCGGAGAGGGTTTCCCACTCCTCGCTGTGGCGGCGGCCCATGTCACTCGGCCCTGGAGGCGGTTTCGCCGCGGGCCCAGGCGTCGAGGTCGGCGACCTTGACGCGCCAGTGGCCGCGGGGTGAGGTGCGGTAGCCGGGGAGGTCGCCGGAGCGGATCGCGGCGCGGAGGCTGTCGACCGACTTGCCTGCCCGCTGGCGGCCGACGCTGAGGGGGATGAGGTCGTCGGGCTCAAGGATGAGTGTCGTAAGCACTACGCTGGTCCTGCCTTCCTGTGACGGGAGGTAGCGGGCGCCCGGAACGGTTACTTGGCGGTATTCAGACCGGGCGCTCGCGCTTTTTCGTTCACGCGGCTTTCGTGCCGTCGTCACAAGAAATAGCACGAAAGGGGCCTGTAAAACGGGCTCGGGCCTGTGCTTTTGGTGCACGCAGAATTGCATCGGCGCAAGCCCCGTATTGCTGCCGGGACCTGCGCCGATGAATAGTTCTTAACCATGTATCGCTGACCTGGGAATTCTCTTCCCGGGCCACCGAATAGTTCTTAGCCGTGTATCGCGTGGCCCTCCGCGAGGTGCGCGACCCAGGGCTGCCAGTCGATGTCGACGTGGTCGGCGAGGGGCTGGCCGGTGCTCACCCGCACTCGGACAACCAGCTCGCGCAGCAGCGCGCGGATCGGCTCGACGTCCTCCTCCTCGGTGAGGGCGCGCCATGCTGCCGGTACGTCGTCAGCGCGCAGCAGACGCGCCAGCGCCGGGCGTGAGGTGACCACGGCGGCCCGCTTCTCCGCCTCTACCAGGGCGGCCCGGATGCCCTTCACTGCGGCGGCGTAGTCGGCGGGGTCCATCGTCGGGGCCAGGGCGGCGTACCCGTCGAGCTGCCTACGGAGCCGGTCCACCTCGGCCTGGGCGGCAAGCTCGACCGGGGAGGCATCAGGCACGGCCTCGGCGCGGAGGCGGTCGGCGTTCCCGTCGATGAACTCCCGCACGGTGTCCAACACGAGGTTGTCGAGGTTGTGGCGGGCACGGTTGAAGCTGTGCCGGTCCTCGACCGCCCGGCGCCCGCGGGCGCACATGTAGGCGGGCACGACCGCCCTACCGCCGCCCTTACGCGGGTAGTGCCTGTTCGTCGCGTTGAGGGGGCCGCCGCAGCGATCACAGACCGCGATCCCGGACAGGAGGGTCCCAACCGGGCGGCCGGGCGACTTGCGCCGGGTCGGCTCGGCGAGGATGCGTTGCACCGTCTGCCACAGCTCGGAGGAGACGAGCCGCTGACCGTCGGCGGCCTCGGCGACGATGTTCTGCGCGCCCGCTCGCCTGCCTCGCTGCCGCTCGCTGTCGGTGCCGTAGTCCTGGTGAGAGACCAGCCCCGCGTGGCGCGGCATCATGAGCACCGCGCGCACCGTCTCGCCCCGCCACGGGCCACCGGACGTGCCGGTGTACCCGCGGGCGTTGAGTCGCCGAGCGATCGAATACAGGGCGTGTCCGCGGGCGGCGGCCCGGTAGGCGAAACGGACCGCCTGCGCCTCCTCGGGGTGCGGCACCAGACCGCCGCGGGAACCGAGGGCGGGACGGGCGCCCGGCAGGTGGCGCGTCTTGTGCTCACACTCGGTTTCACGGCCGAGCTTGCGGCAGGCCTCGCACGGCTTGGGGGTGTGCTCGCACGTCTCGTCGGCGGGGCAGGGTTTCGCCCACGCCCAGCCGAACGGGCGGTTCCCGGTGACCATGCGGCCGTTGTGGGCCCGGTGCCGGGCGTGGTCGGCGAGCCGTTCGGCCTTGATCCGCGACTCATGCTCGGCGACCGCGCCCTTGATCTGGGCGGACATGATCCCCGAGGCGGTCGACAGGTCGATCTCGCCCTCATGGATCGCGACGATGTGCGCGTGCTGGGCGAGCTTGTCGATGATGCGGGGCAGCTCGGCGAGCTGCCGGTAAAGCCTGTCGGTGTGGCGCACGATCACGACGTCGAAGAGGCCTGCCTCGGCGTCACGGAGGAGCCGTTCGAAATCGCGGCGCACGACGCCGGACTTCCACGCCGAGACGCCGTTGTCGCGGTAGACCCCGACGACGGGCAGGTCGCGCCCCTCGGCGTAGGTGTGGCCGTCCTTGATCTGTTTAGCGACGGTGACGCCGGTCAGCTCTTGGTCGCGGCTCGCTCGGGCATAGATCGCGGCCCTGGTCATGGGCCGCTCGGTGATCCTCGCGACGGCGGCCTGGGTGGCGGCACGGTTCGCGGCGATCACGGCGGCGAGGTCGTCGGTGAGCAGGGAAAGCACCGGAGCCGTGAGCGGCTCCGGGAGGGTGGCGGTATTCATACCACCGAGTATAGGCAATTACGGGGATAGGTTCGACACGGTGTTCTACACGACGCAGGGGTCGTTTCGGCGGTCGGTGAGGTTGTTGGGTCATCGGGTGGAGTTCCGGAT
>NZ_JBFPJR010000060.1:0-9610 GCF_040838215.1 Nocardioides eburneus
GTGTCGGGGGTGCAGGACCAGGTGCCGTCGTCGGCGACGGTGGTCTCGCAGACGGTGTCGCCGTTCTCGTCGGTGACGGTGACGGTGTCGCCGGCCTCGCCGGTGCCCGAGATCGTGGGGGTGTTGTCTCCGGTGGTCGCGCCGTCGTCGGGCAGGGTGATCGCCGGGGCGTCGGGCGCGGTGGTGTCGACGGTGAACGTGACCGGGTCCGAGGCGGGCGACTCGTTGTCGGCGGCGTCGGTCTGGGTCGCCGTGATCGTGTAGGTGTCGTCGTCGAGCTGCGTCGAGTCGAGGCTCCAGTTGCCGTCGTCGTTGACCGTGGTGGTGCCGAGCACGGTGCCGTCGTCCGCGGTGACGGTGACCGTGTCGCCGGCCTCGCCGGTGCCCGAGATCGTCGGCGTCGTGTCGCTGAGCACCGCGCCGTTCACCGGGCCTTCGATGACGGGGGCGTCGGGCGCGGTGGTGTCGACGGTGATGTGGACCGGGTCGGAGGCGGGGCTCGTGTTGCCGGCCTCGTCGGTCTGGGTGGCGGTGAGGGTGTGGTCGCCGTCGGTGAGGGCGGTGTCGGGGGTGCAGGACCAGGTGCCGTCGTCGGCGACGGTGGTCTCGCAGACGGTGTCGCCGTTCTCGTCGGTGACGGTGACGGTGTCGCCGGCTTCGCCGGTGCCGGTGATCTCCGGGGTTCCGGTGGCGAGGGTGTCGCCGTCGCCGGGTGCGGTGATCGATGGCGCGTCGGGGGCGGTGGTGTCCACGGTGATGTCGACCGGGTCGGACGCCGGGCTCGTGTTGCCGGCCTCGTCGGTCTGGGTGGCGGTGAGGGTGTGGTCGCCGTCGGCGAGCGCCTTGCCGTCGGGGATGGTGCACGTCCACGTGCCGTCGTCCTGGACCGTGGCGGTGCACAGCGTGGCGCCGTCCTCGTCGGTCACGATGACGCTGTCACCGGCCTCGCCGGTGCCGGTGATGGTCGGCGTACCGGTGTCGAGCACGTCGCCGCCCGACGGGGACGTGATGACGGGGGCGTCGGGCGCGGTGGTGTCGACGGTGATGTGGACCGGGTCGGAGGGCGCGGAGGCGTTGCCGGCCGGGTCGGTCTGGGCGGCGGTGAGGGTGTGGTCGCCGTCGGCCAGCGCCGTGTCGGGGGTGCAGGACCAGGTGCCGTCGTCGGCGACGGTGGTCTCGCAGACGGTGTCGCCGTTCTCGTCGGTGACGGTGACCGTGTCGCCGGCTTCGCCGGTGCCGGTGATCTCCGGGGTTCCGGTGGCGACGGTGTCACCGTCCTCGGGCGCGGTGATCGCCGGGGCGTCGGGCGCCTGGGTGTCGACGGTGAAGATCACCGGGTCCGAGGCGAGGGAGTCGTTGCCGGCCGCGTCGCTCTGGGTCGCCGTGATCGTGTAGGTGTCGTCGTCGAGCTGCGTCGAGTCGAGGCTCCAGTTGCCGTCGTCGTCGACGACCGCCGTACCGAGCTCGGTGCCGTCATCGGTCGTGACTGTCACCGTCGCGCCCGGATCGCCCGTGCCGGAGATCGTCGGGGTGTTGTCGTTGGTGGAGCTTCCGCTCTCCGGCGTACTGATGGTGGGGGCGTCCTCCGAGGTGTCGACGGTGATGTCGATCGGGTCGGACGCGGGGCTCGTGTTGCCGGCCTCGTCGGTCTGGGTGGCGGTGAGGGTGTGGTCGCCGTCGGCGAGCTCGACCTCCGAGTCGCAGCTCCACGTGCCATCGGGGCCGACCGTGGTGGTGCAGAGGGTGGTGCCGTCCTGATCGGTGACGGTGACGGTGTCGCCGGCCTCGCCGGTGCCGGTGATCGTGGGTGTGCTGTCGGCGACCGTGGTGTCGTCGGCCGGGCCGGTGATCACCGGTGCCGCCGGGGAGTCGGTGTCGACCGTGAAGGTCACCGGGTCGGACGCGGGGGAGTCGTTGCCGGCGGCGTCGGTCTGGGTCGCCGTGATCGTGTAGCTGCCGTCGGCCAGTTGCACGCTGTCACAGGTCCAGGTGCCGTCGTCGGCGACGGTGGCGGTGCAGAGCGTGTCGCCGTTGCCGTCGGTCACCGTCACGGTGTCGCCGGCCTCGCCGGTCCCGGAGATGGTCGGGGTGTTGTCAGCGGTCGCGCTGTCGTCGGCCGGCTCGGTGATCACCGGCGCGTCCGGCGCGGTGGTGTCGATCGTGAAGTCCACGGCGTTCGACGGGTCGGACTCGTTGCCGGAGGCATCCGTGGCGGTCGCGACGATGGTGTGGTCGCCGGCGTCCAGCGGCTCGTCGGGGACGAGGCTCCAGTTCCCGTCGTCGTCGGCGGTCGCGGTGCCGATCGGGTCGCCGTCGGGCTGACCGTCGCCGTCGGTGTCGAGATAGACGTCCACGGTCGAGCCGGGCTCCGCCGTACCACTGATGGTCGGCGTCGTGTCGCTGGTGCTCGAGCCGCCGGCCGGGTCCTCGATGACGGGGGCGTCCGGCGCGGTCTCGTCGGTCACCGTGACGGTGTCCGTGGCCGACGTGCCGTCGGCGGTGGTTCCGGTGAGCGTGTAGTCACCGGGAGCGGTGTCGCCGGGCACGGCGTAGGTGGTGCCGTCCGGCAGGTCGCCGTCGGCGGTGGTCGTGACCGTGACGGGGTCTCCGACCGGGTCGCCGTCGGCGTCAGTGAGCTGGAGCGTCACCTCGGTGTTGGGCGGCCACCCTCCGCCGGTGACGGTCGTGCTGTCACCCGCAGCGACGGGGCTGCCGGCATCGAGGCTCGGGGTGTAGGTGACCTGGTCGTTCGGGCCGACGCTGGAGGTCGCGAGGTTGAGCTCCAGGGCGTCCGTGCCGGGCAGCAGGACCACCTGGACGGCGGTCACGTCGGCCTGGGAGGAGAGACCGTCGGAGTCGTTCTGGACGTTGAGGTTGACCTGCGCGACGTCGCCCAGCGCCTCGAAGGCGGGCTGGAGCGCGTTGGTCGCGGTGGTGACGGTCGTGTCCACGGCCTGCCCGGCGGTGTCGAGCGCGGTGGAGATGGCGGTGTTGACCGCCGCGCCGACGACGTCCTGGACGATGCCCGTGGCGCCGTCCAGCACCGGGTCGAGCAGCGTGCCGGTGGCGCCGGTGCCGTCGATCGTCAACGGTGCCGAGCCGTCGATCAGGTCCTGGACGGATCCGCTGTAGTCGATGTCGATCCCGCCGAGGTTCGTGCCGACGATCGGCACCGTGATCGCGCTCGTCGAGTCAATGGTGACGTCCACGTAGTCGAGGGCGTCGGTCACGAGCTTGTTGACGTCGGTCTGCAGTTGGCTCAGCAGGGAGGCGACGTCGGCGGACACCGCCTGCAGCGTGTCGGCGTCGAGGAGCGTGGTGTTCGGGTCCAGGTCGTTGAGGTCGATGCCCCCGGCGAGGTTGACGGTGATCGTGCCGGTCGAGAGGTCGATGCTCACCAGGTCGGTCTTGAGCGTCTGCGTGAGCAGACCGCTCACGGCCTGGTCGAGCCGGCTCGTGTCGATCGTGACCGTGGTGTCGGATGTCGCGGTGCCGGTGGAGCCGACGAGGTCCAGGATCTGGCCGACGCTGTCGTTGACCGCGCCTTCGATGACGTCCTCCAGCCCGGTCAGCTGGGTGTTGAGCGTGCTGAACGTGTCCGTGAGCCCGGTGGTGAGGTCGCCCACCGCCGGTGACGTCAGGTTGAGCGTCGCGTCCGCGATGGTGGTGTTCCGGGTGAGCGTGCCGTCGTCGGCGAGCGTCGCCTCCGACCCCACGGCGCCGAGGTTGAGGGACGCCTGGGAGAGCGCCGGCTGGTTGGCGCCGAGGAGTTGCAGGAGATCGAGGCTCAGGTCGGCTGTGTCGGTGTTGGAGGTGGAGGCCCCGTCGGGGTCGGCCTCGGCGTACTGCTGGACGGCGCCGAGATGGAGGAGGTCGCCCACGCCGATCTCGAGGTCGGGCAGCGGCAGCGTCAACAGGCTGAGCGCGGTCGTGTCGAGGTTGGCGTCGTCGACGTCCGACGTGCCGGCGGTCGTGCCGTCGACGTAGTCGGCATGGGCGCCGTCGATCCCGGCCACCGTGGACAGATCACCGGTGAGCAGAGTTGCGTCGAGAAAGGTCGCGTCAGCGTGCGAGTCGTCGCCGACCTCGGCGTAGGCCGCCGGGCTCAGTCCCAGCGTCACCAATGCTGTCGTCGTCGCGACCAGGCCTGCGACCCATCGAGCCTTCATCCCGAGCTGTCTCCCCTCACACGCCGCCCACACGGTGCCCGCATCGAACCCGGGGCACAGCACTTGCTTCCTGTCGCAGGCGCCTCATATGGCAACGGCCGTTACACGAATTAGTAACAGCATCCGGTGGCGCTTGGGGAGTCTTCTAGACATTTGCGCCCGGCCTGTCAGCGGCCCGATGCTCGCACGGCGCCCTTCTACGACGAGCTCGAACGACGCCTCCATGCGGCGGTGCCACCGCGGGCATCGGCCCATGTTCTCGCTGACGCGGGTCGCAGGATGCGCCCGGGGCACCCGCGATTTCGACGGCGCTCATGGGTGTTGCTAAGGTTCCCACCGCTGACAGCGCGCTGCGCAGCGATCCCCGATAGCTCAATTGGCAGAGCTTCCGACTGTTAATCGGACGGTTGTTGGTTCGAGTCCAACTCGGGGAGCCAGACACGACAACGGCCCCGCCTCTTCGGTCGGGGCCGTTCGTGTCCGAGCGGGGCGGTAGCTCAGTCGGTCAGAGCAGAGGACTCATAATCCTTGGGTCGTGGGTTCAAGCCCCACCCGCCCTACCGCCCGCCAATGTCTGCAGTCGGGGGGGGTCTCCCGGGGGCTGGGGCCCCGGGGGCATCCCGGCGGCCCCTGCCGACGATGTCGTACCGGTCACGGACGGTGGAACATGCCGAGCGCGCTCAGCAGCGTGAAGACGAGCAGCACGAGCGTGATCAGCCCCAGCACGACGTGCGAGATCGCCGGGATCCGGCTCTCGGCGGTCAGCCGGTCGGCCGGGTCGGACGAGTTCGCCGGGACCTCCGCGGGGGAGAGCAGGGCACGTCGCACGATCTGCGTCCCGAGCAGTGCCGCGAGGGCGACGACGATGAACGTGGCCCAGGCGAAGCTGGTGTTGCCGTACGCCTTCCACCCGATCCAGAGCAGGACCGCGAGGAACGACAGCAACAGATGGCCGACCACGAGCCCGGGCGTGAGGCGCGTCGCGCGGGCGTTGCTCTCAGGCCGGCCCGCATCGGTCGTGTAGGTGAACTGATAGACGACGAGAAGCATCTGGACCAGGAAGAGTCCCATCAAGAAGTTCGACACGCTTGATCGTAGCGCCGGCGTCGTACGGCGGGCGGCGCTGCGGCCGCGCGCCGTCAGATCCGGAACTCGTGCGGGACGTAGCCCGCGGAGAGCTCGTCGTACTCCTCCGGTGTCAGCTCGAGCTCCAGTGCCGCGAGCGCGTCGGTGAGGTGCTGCTCCTTGGTCACCCCCACGATGGGTGCGGTCACGACCGGGCTGGCCAGCACCCAGGCGAGCGCCACCTCGGCACGCGAGACGCCGCGACGCTCGGCGATCTCGCCGACCTTGTCGACCACGGCGCGGTCGCCCTCGACGTAGAGAGACGTGGCGCGGGCGTCCTTCTCCTGCCGTTCCGTGGTCTCCTCCCAGGGCCGCGCCACCCGGCCGCGGGCCAGGGGCGACCACGGGATGACGCCGATGCCCTGGTCGGCGCAGAGCGGAAGCATCTCGCGCTCCTCCTCGCGGTAGAGGAGGTTGTACTGCGGCTGCATGGAGACGAACTTCGTCCACCCGTTCACCTCGGCGACGTGCTGCGCCTTGGCGAACTGCCAGGCGTGCATCGTCGACGCCCCGAGATAGCGCGCCTTCCCCGCCCTCACCACGTCGTGGAGCGCCTCCATCGTCTCCTCGATCGGTGTCTCGGGATCCCAACGGTGGATCTGGTAGAGGTCGACGTAGTCGGTCCCGAGCCTGCGCAGCGACTCGTCGATCTCATGCAGGATCGCCTTGCGCGACAGGCCGGCGCCGTACGGTCCGGGGCGCATGCGGTGGTAGACCTTCGTCGCGAGTACGACGTCGGCCCGGTCGGCCACGGCCCACAGCGCCTTCGCGGTGTACTCCTCGCTGCTCCCGAGGTTGTAGACGTTCGCGGTGTCGAACGTCGTGATCCCGGCCTCGAGCGCCTGGCCGATCAGCTTCTGGCTCTCCTTCTCGCCGAGCACCCACTGCGCGCCGCCGCGCGCGGGGTCGCCCCAGCTCATGCAGCCGAGCACGAGGCGGGAGATCTTGAGTCCGGTGTTGCCCAGGTTGACGTAGTCCATGGGACTATCAAACACCATTTAATCGAGGAAGTTTGTCGTTAATCTCCCTCGATCAGATACCGACCCGAGGCGTACGTCAGGCGCAGGTGCACGTCCTCGGTGTGCTGCGAGCCGTCGTCCATCGTGTACGTGTAGTGGTAGCT
Organism: Nocardioides eburneus; assembly: GCF_040838215.1. Taxonomy (NCBI): domain Bacteria; kingdom Bacillati; phylum Actinomycetota; class Actinomycetes; order Propionibacteriales; family Nocardioidaceae; genus Nocardioides; species Nocardioides eburneus. The sequence goes on from NZ_JBFPJR010000060.1 coordinate 6,418, forward strand.
CACCTCGGGGTCGTCGCCGCCGAGACTGGGCGCGACCCGCTCGACGGAGTCGATCCGCGCGACGTGGCCCCAGAATCCCTCATACCCCCGGAGTCCGCCGCTCTCGTCCTGGAAGGTCGGCGTGAGCATCTTGAACCCCGCCGACGGATCGGTCGAGGCCGTCTGCAGGTAGGTCGTCACGAACGAGCGGACGCCGTCGGCGGTGGGATGGGCGCTCGGCGAGGGGCGGGTGGTGCTCGGCGGGCTCGACACTCCTCCCTTGGGCTCGTCACGACCGTGGAGCGCCAGGACGACGGCCACGGCGACGAGGACGACCAGGGCGCCCAGTCCGACGGGCGCCAGCAGCAGCCCGCTGCGCCGGCGCCGCCGTACGGCACCCGGCTCGGGCGCGATGAGGGGTGGCGCGGCGGACGGAGGAGGCGACGTCGGCGGGGCGTAGGCGCCGTCGACGGCGCCGGGCGCCGCCGAGGTGACCACCGGCGTGCGTGACGCCACGGTCACCGGTCGCCGGCTGAGGAAGTCGTGCGCCTGCGCCATCGTCCACCTGGCGCCGGGCTCCCGGGTCATGCTGTGGTCGAGCAACGGGGCGAGCCAGCCGGCGCGTCCGGTCGCGGGCGGTTCCTCGTGGACGATGCGGTAGAGCGTGCCGAGGATGTTGTCGCCGACCTCGTACGGTGGCCGCCCCTCGACGGCGTGGAACAGCGTGGCGCCGAGCGACCAGACGTCGCTGGCCGGCGTCGCCGCTTGTCCCGCCGCCACCTCCGGGGCGAGGTACGCCGGCGAGCCGGTCACCACACCGGTCTCCGTCAGTGTCGACTCGCCGTCGGTCCCGCGGGCCACTCCGAAGTCGGTCAGCTTCGCGTGACCGTCGTTGCCGACGAGGATGTTGGACGGCTTGACGTCGCGGTGGACGACGCCGGCCGCGTGCGCCGCACGCAGTCCATCGGCCACCTCGGTCAGGATCCCGGCGGCGTCGTCGACCGGCAGCGGACCCCGCGCCGCGACGAGCCCGGAGAGGGTCGTTCCCTCGACGTACTCCATGACGAGCCACTGCTCACCGGCGTCGTGGACGAGGTCGAAGACGGCGACGACGTGCGGGTGACTGAGCCGAGCGGCGAGCCGTGCCTCACGCTCCGCCCTCGCCGCCGTCGGCCCTCCGGCCGCGACCGGTGTCAGCTGCTTGAGCGCCACCGCTCGCCCGAGCACCGTGTCGGTGCCCAGCCAGACGGCGCCCATCCCACCGCGGCCGAGCTCGCGCTCGCGCGTGTATCTCCCTGCGATCAACGACATCCTCCTGCTCACCGACCCTAGACACCGGCTCCAACGTCGGTCGCCGGCCCCGGCAGGAGCGCGCCGTACGCGAGGCCGCTACGGAACCGGATGGGCGTCGCGGCGGGCGATGGGGCAGGCTTGGACGGTGCCGTCCCGTGGTGGGACGGCTCGGAACCACCCAGAGAGGCTCACTGTGTCCATCGATCGGTCCATCGATCCGTCCATCGACCCGCACCTCCTCGATGACCTCGAGTGGCGTGGACTCATCGCCGACTCGACGGACCGGGACGAGCTGCGCGAGGCGCTGACCTCGGGGAGCGTGAAGTTCTACATCGGCTTCGACCCGACCGCGCCCAGCCTCCACATGGGCAACCTGCTCCAGATCGTCACCGCGGTGCGCTTGCAGCGGGCCGGACACACGCCGTACGCACTCGTGGGCGGCGCCACCGGCATGATCGGCGACCCGAAGGACTCGGGGGAGCGCACGCTCAACTCGCTCGACACGGTCAAGGAGTGGGTGGAGCGCGTACGCCGTCAGATCGAGCCGTTCCTCGTCTTCGACGGCGCGAACGGCGCGACGATGGTCAACAACTACGACTGGACCGCGTCGCTGTCGACGATCGACTTCCTCCGCGACGTCGGCAAGCACTTCCCGGTCAACCGCATGCTCGCCCGAGACACGGTGCGCAAGCGGCTCGAGAGCGGCATCTCCTACACCGAGTTCAGCTACGTGCTCCTGCAGTCGATGGACTACCTCAACCTCTTCCGTGACTTCGGCGTGACCCTGCAGTTCGGGGGATCGGACCAGTGGGGCAACATCACCGGCGGCGTCGAGCTCATCCGCCGCGCCGAGGGCGCCGCGGTGCACGCGTTCACGACACCGCTCGTCACGAAGGCGGACGGGACGAAGTACGGCAAGTCGGAGGGCGGGGCCCTGTGGCTCGACCCGGAGATGATGTCGCCGTACGCCTTCCACCAGTTCTGGCTCAACGTCGAGGACGTGAAGGTGGGGGAGATGCTGCGGCTTTTCACCTTCCTCTCGCACGACGAGATCGAGGAGCTCGAGCACCAGACGGTGGAGAAGCCGTTCCTGCGTGCCGCTCAGAAGGCGCTTGCCGACCACATGACGACGCTCGTCCACGGCGCTCACGAGACCGACCAGGCGAAGGCGGCGGCCTCGGCGCTCTTCGGGGGTGGCGACCTGGCTTCCCTGAGCGGTACGACGTTGGCGGCGGCCCTCACCGAGGCTGGTGCCACCGAGGTCGACGGGTCGGCCGGGCTGCCGGCAGTGGTCGACCTGTTCGTCACCACCGGGCTCGCGTCCAGCAAGGGCGATGCCCGACGGACGATCGCCGAGGGAGGGGCCTACCTCAACAACGTCCGCGTCACGGATGCGGAGGCGATGCTCGACGACGACGAGGTGCTCGACGGCGGCTGGATCGTCCTGCGCCGCGGCAAGAAGCGGTTCGCTGGCGTACACCTGCGCTGACCTGCGCAGATGCAGTCGTACGACGGCCCGGAGCGGCGCCTCGAGCAGGCGTCTTCCGGGCCGTCGTGACGTCGGGGCGACTCCGATTTGGCAAGCGTGCGCGAAGGACGTAATGTTCTCCGGGTCGCCACGGAGCGGCGGGGAGCAAGCCCGAAGGGATGGGCTCCCGGCCCCGAGGTCGGCCACTTCGTTGCCCATCACACCGTTCTCGGTGCGATCACCATCTGATCGTCTCGAATTCGGCGCTGTTGCGTGTCACGAAAGCAAGGATCAACGAGCTTCTCGCCGAATTGGCCCGAAGCAAACGGATCCGCTAAAGTCTGCGAAAGCAGAGAGCAAGACCTCGATAGCGAAAACCGGTTGGTTGGTGCGTCGTGTGTGTGTGATTCTTGAGAACTCAACAGTGTGTCAAATAGTCGACGAATTAGTTTG
>NZ_JBFPJR010000061.1:0-8831 GCF_040838215.1 Nocardioides eburneus
GTGTGCCCGCGCTCCGCGCGGGCACACGTCGGTTCGTCATTTCCTGGCGGCACTCCGCGCCGCGGCGGGGGGCAACCGCCACGGCCCCGTCGTTGCTCGGGGTGCTCGGTTCTCCTGGCGCTCGGGTGCTGTTGCCGTATGCGGCCACGATGTTTCCCGACGGCGGATCTGGGGCAGGGTTGGGCGCGTGACGGTCGGAAAGAGGAGGACACGCGTGCGCGCGGGTCGCTGGACACTGGTGCTCGGAGTGGTGGTTGCGCTGACCAGCCCGACCGCGGCGTACGCCCGGGCCGGGGGCGGCAGCTCCGGTTACAGCGGGGGCGGGAGCAGCTACCACGGCGGGAGCAGCTATCACGGGAGCACCTACCACGGCACAGGCTCGGGCGGAGGTGGCTCGGCCGCCTGGCTGGTGATCCTCGTCGTCCTCGCGGTGGTCATCTGGCTGGTCACGAAGAGCCAGAGGAAGAAGAGCGCGAGCCGGCTCAACACGGTCTCGGACCAGCAGGCCCACCGCTCGGACGCGGAGGCGCACGAGCGCGCCGCCCAGGTCGAGGCCCAGGTCGACGAGCTCGCCCAGACGGACGCCACCTTCGACGTCGAGGCCCTGAAGCAGCGTGCGGCCTCCCTCTACGTGACCGCCCAACGCGCCTGGACCGCCAACGACCACGCCACTCTGCAGCGCATCCTGTCCCCGGTCGTCTACGCCAAGTGGGCCGAAGAGCTCGGCGACTACCAGTCACGCGGCGAGGTCAACGTCGTCGAGATCGTCTCCGGTCCGACGGTCGCCCTGGTCGACGTCGCCAACCGCGAGGGGGAGGTGAACGACACCGTCACCTTCCGGATCAGCGCGACGCTCAACGACTACGTTCGCCGCCAGGGCCAGCCGAACCTCACCCGGACCGACGGGTCGACCCGCCCGGTCGAGTACTGGACGCTGCGCAAGCAGGACGACGGCGAGTGGATCGTGGCGTCGGTCGAGCAGGCGGCCGAAGGTGCGCATCACCTGACCGACGCCATCGAGACGGACGGGTGGAACCAGAAGGCGGTCGCTCGCGACGCCATGCTCGAGGTGGCTGACCAGACCTCGGCCAAGGGCGCCACCGACGTCCTGTCGCTGACCACCATCTCGTGGACCACGGACGCCGACGCCGCCGCTGCCGACCTGAGCCTGGTCGACGGTCGCTTCGACAAGGCGGTCCTCGAAGTCGCCATCGAGGAGTTCCTCGAGGAGTGGGCGATGAACGACGGCAGTCTCGACTTCACGGCCGTCCGCACGCCCGACCGCACCGTCATGCGCGACGCCGACATCGGATCGGTCGAGGTGCGCTCGCTGGTCTCACGCGACCCGGTCGTGTTCCGCGTCGCCGTCGCCGCGGAGGGCCTCTACTACGAGGTCGACCGCCGGACCGAGGAGGTTCTCCGGGGTGACGCGCACCACCGTCGGCCGGTCACCTTCACCTTCGACCTGCGGCTGGACGGACCACAGGCGAAGGGGTGGACCGTGGTCGCCGCCGACGTGGCGTGAGGCCGGGCGCCGCCGACGAGCTAGTCCAGGCTGCTGGCCCGGTCGCCGACGAACGCCAGCAGCGCGGGGTCGGCGGAGACGATCCGGTCGACCTCCTCGCCGCCGGTGCACTGGCACAGTGACACGGTGAGCTCGCCGCGTCGGCGGCCCACCACCCGCCACACTCCGCCCGACTCCTCCCAACGGCGTACGACGGCGGCTGCTGTCTCCGCGCTCATGCGGCCACCTCCGTCAGAAAAGCAAGAGCGTACGGACGCGGCCGCATGAGAAATCTGATGGTCGCTCGCTTGCGCTCGCTCATGGCACCTCCTGGGTCGGGGCTGCCAGTGTCTCGCACGAGCGTGGCCGGCGCTCACGAGTCGGCGCGGTCCGCGGTGTCCTCCTGGTCGCCGTTCCCCGGCTCTCCCCATGCGTCGACCGCGCGCTCCAGGCCGATCGCGATGGCCGAGGCGGGCAGCCACCGGTCCTCGGACGCGACGTCGAGCCCGACGATGACGCGTCGCAGGGCGCGGACGGCGTCCGCCGCCTCGTCCCACTCCTCCTGATCGGCGCCGCCCTGCTCCTCGCCGGCGGTGCGGATCATGGCCGCGCTCGCCCGGAGCGCGCGAGCGACCGCGCCGCGCAGCCTCGTCGCCTCGTCGTCGGCGTCGTGGAGCTGGAAACGCGGGTCGGAGGCGAGGGCGATGACCTCCTCGACGCAGCCGGAGAGGTAGCGCAGCGCGCGGGCACGCTCCTGGCGGCGCTCCGCAAGCCCGTGCCAACGGCGCGCCCGCCAGTTGCCGCGTCGAGCCTCGAGCCCCTCGGTGAGCAGCTCCTCGACGCGTCGTGCCCGCGGGTCGAGCGCGGTCTGCCAGGCCTCCCACCGGGTGCTGCTCACCTGCTCCTCGGACTCCAGTGCGTCGGCCAGGTCCTCGAGCTGTCGCGCCATCTCCGAGCGCAGCCCGGCGAGCGCCACGGTCAGCGGGGTCATGGGAAGCTGGGGGAGGGCCGCGTTGACCGCCGTACCGACGACGGCACCGACGGCGGTGAGGCCGGCGTACGCCAGGACGTACTGCCACGGGTCCGTACGGCCGACGATGAGCACGAACAGTCCGGCGATCGGGACCCAGGACCCCATCGCGCCGAGGCGACCCCAGCCGGCCATGATGGTGCCGACGCCGATCACGATCGCGACCGCCGCGATGCTCTCCACCGAGGTCGCCATCGTGAGGATGGCGAGGGCGCCGCCCAGACCGATGGCCGCCACCGCCTGGACCGAGTAGCGCACCGACCCCGCCACCGTCGTCGACATCGCGACCACGGCCCCGAGCGGTGCGTAGTAGGGGTAGTCGTGGACGAACCCGCCGACCGGCTGGACGAGCAGCCACGCGAGGCCGCTCGCGCACGCCGCCTTGAGGGCGACCAGCCAGCGTGGGTGCAGCCAGGCCAGCCGGCGTGCGCGGCGTACCGCGGCACGCGGCCGCTCGGGCCGGATCATCGTCGCTCCCACCGCAGGCGAGTACCCGCCCGGCGGGTCTCTCCATGCCACCGACGGTCGTCACGTGCCCCCGGCGCGGCGCGGCCTCGTTGTCACCTCAGCGCGCCTCGAGGCGTCTACAGTGCGTGGCCATGCTGCGTCTCGGCCGAATGCTCGCGACTCTGTCCGCCGCCGTGTCGATGGTGCTCGGCATCGTCGCGGCCGCCGCCGAGCCGGGCGCGGCGGCCTCGGCCGCACCCAGGCTCACGCTCGCCGCGACCCAGGCGTACGCCGGCAGCGACTCGACCCTGACCGCGACCCTCGCCGGCGCCGACGGCCAGCCGCTGCCCGGCGCGACGGTGACGTTCGCGCGCCGCTCCGACGGCACCTGGCGCACGATCGGCACGGCGACGACCGACGCAGCGGGCCGGGCCACCGACACGGTCACGCTCGCGAAGGACCCGGCCGACAACCGGGTCCGCGCGACCTACACCGACGAGACCGGCCAGAAGGCCGCCGAGACAGCGATCACCGCGCCGCTGCGCAAGCGGGTCGGTGTCGTCAGGCTCGGCGGGCCGGCGAAGGTCGTCGACGAGCGCTCCGCGCGACTCACCGTCACCTGGCGCACCTGGGCGGGGGAGCCGGTCGCGGGCGTCGTCCACATCGAGCGGCGCTACCGCGGCGGCGTCTGGCGGCCGGTCCGCACCGTCCGCACCTACGCGAAGGGCACGGCCGCCTTCACGGTCAGGCCACGCGTCGACACCTGGTGGCGCGCCCGCGCCTCGGCGACCTGGGTGGCCGCGGACGTCAGCCCCGTCCACAAGCTCGACAACGTGCCGCCCGGGAAGCCGGTGTGGCTGCCGAAGAAGGCGCCGAGGCCGCGGCGTCATCTCCCGGCGCAGCCGCACGCCGTCGGCGCGGGCGCGCATCCCGTCATCACGCGCATCCCGAACGGGATCTGGCGGCAGATGGTCGGGGTCTCCTGGCACTCCGGCTGCCCCGTGGGCCGCGCCGGCCTGCGGCTGCTGCGGATCAACTACTGGGACTACGCCGGCTACCGCCGTCGCGGCGAGCTGGTCGCGGCGGCCGGGGCGATCCGGCAGATGTCGGCGGCGCTCGCGGAGATGTACCGCAAGGGCTATCCGATCAGGGCGATGTACCGCGTCGACCGGTTCGGCTACTCCAAGCGCTCCCACGGAGGCAACGACTACGCCTCGATGGCGGCCGACAACACCTACGCCTTCAACTGCCGCGACGTCACCGGCCGGCCCGGCGTGCGCTCGCCGCACTCCTACGGTCGGGCGCTCGACGTCAACACCTGGGAGAACCCCTACCGCTCCGCCCAGGGCCTCGTCCCGGACCGGTGGTGGCAGTTCCACTCCCACCCGCGCGTCGCGTGGCGGAGCAGCAAGCACCCCGTCGTACGCATCATGGCCCGGCACGGGCTGCGCTGGACCTACGGCCTCGGCGACACCCAGCACTTCGACGCCGTGGTCCGCGGCCGGCCGCTGGTGGTGCCCGGTTGCGGCAGCGCAGCGTGCGACTAGCCGGCGACGGGCTGGCGACTAGCCTCGCCGTATGACCGACTGCGTCTTCTGCGACATCGTCGCCGGCCGTACGCCGGCCCAGCGGGTGCTCGAGGACGACCGGTTCCTCGGCTTCCTCGATCGCCGGCCGGTGCAGAAGGGCCACGTCCTCCTCGTGCCGAAGGACCACGTGGTGACGCTGCCGGACCTGCCCGCGGAGCTGCGCGACGGCCTCCTCGCGCACGCGCAGCGCCTCTCCGCCGCGGTCGTCGAGGGGCTCGGCGCCCAGGGCAGCTTCGTCGCGGTGAACAACGTCGTCAGCCAGTCCGTCCCGCATCTCCACGTCCACGTCGTGCCCCGCACCCGCGGCGACGGCCTCAAGGGCTTCTTCTGGCCGCGGCACGCCTACCAGGACGGCGAGATGGAGGGGTACGCCGAGCGGCTGCGCGCCGCACTACAGTGACGGGCGTCCTTTGCCGACGGCCTGGTCACGGCAGAGGCGTCACGCGTCACCCGGATACACGAAGAGTCACGTCACAGTCACGAAGGAGTGCTCCATGGGTCGTTTCGACGGTCGCGTCGCAGTCATCACCGGTGCCGCCCGAGGGATCGGGTTCGGGGTCGCCACCCGGTTCGCCGAGGAGGGCGCCTCGGTCGCCGTCATCGACCTCGACGAGCAGGCTGCCGCCGAGGCGGCCGCGAAGCTCCCGGTCGCCGACGGCGCGAAGGCCGTCGGCATCGGCGCCAACGTCGGCCGGGCCGCCGACGCCGAGGCCGCGGTCGAGCGGACCGTCGCCGAGCTCGGCGGCATCCACATCCTCATGAACAACGCGGGCGTCATCCGCGACAACATGCTCTTCAAGATGACCGAGGACGACTGGGACCTTGTCATGAACGTCCACCTCAAGGGCCACTTCCTGATGAGCAAGGCGGCGCAGGCCCACTTCGTGAAGCAGAAGTACGGCAAGATCGTCAACGTCTCCAGCACGTCCGCGCTCGGCAACCGCGGCCAGGCGAACTACTCCGCGGCGAAGATGGGCATCCAGGGCTTCACCCGCACGCTCGCCATCGAGCTCGGCCCGTTCGGCATCAACGTGAACGCCGTCGCCCCCGGCTTCATCGTGACCGACATGACCGACGCCACCGCCGCGCGTGTCGGCATGGACCCGGAGGCGTTCCGCGCCGCGGCGGCCGACCACAACCCGGTCAAGCGGGTGGGCCAGCCCGAGGACATCGCTGCCGCCGCGACGTTCCTCGCGAGCGACGAGGCGTCGTACGTCACCGGCCAGGTGCTGTACGTCGACGGCGGCGCCACCCTCGTCTGACTCCTCCCGACCCCTGCAGAATCGGGCCTGCGGAATCGGGCCGGCGGCGTAGGGTCGCCTACCCTGCGGAGGCGCGTCCGGCGTCCGGGCGCGCCTCCCGCGTTCCGCCGCCGATCCGTCGGACACTGAACCGGAAACACGACTGAACCTGATGACTTTGCCGATGTTTGGAGTTGCCGTGCGCCTGTCCCGTGCTCTCATTCCGCTGGTGGCCGCCAGCCTCGCGTTGACGGCCTGCGGCGGATCGGACGACAAGAAGGCAGATACCCCGGACCAGCAGAAGGTCGCCTCGGGCACCACGCTCGACTCGACCTGGCCGCTCACCGGTCTCGACGTCACCGGCAGCGGGTCGGCGGCGCAGAAGCACCCGGTCTACATCGCCAAGATCGACAACACCGAGGCGAGCAACCCGCAGTACGGCCTGGGCAAGGCGGACATGGTCACCGAGGAGCTGGTCGAGGGCGGCATCACCCGCCTCGCGGTGTTCTTCTACTCCCAGCTGCCGACGAAGGCGGGCCCGATCCGCTCGATGCGGGCGACGGACGTCGGCATCGCCTCGCCGGTCGGCGCGAAGCTCATCACGAGCGGCGCGGCGCCCTACACCTACAACGCGCTGAAGAAGGCCGGCGTGAAGTGGATCGACATGAACGACAGCCACGTCAAGCGCGTGCTCGACGGGACCCACGACACCCTGCACAGTGTCGAGGCCGACGTCGCGGCGATCGGCGCGGGCGCGAAGGGCAAGGCGACCCGGCCCACGGACTACTTCCCGTGGGGGAAGGAGTCCGACTTCCCGGGGAAGAAGAAGGCCGCGACCATCGCGGCGCGGTTCTCGCCGGCCCGGACCGACAACTGGCGCTTCCAGGGCGGGAAGTACGTCCTGCAGAACAGCTACATGGCCGACGGCGACGTCTTCAACCCGGCGACGATCGTCGCCGCCCAGGTGAAGACCAGCATCGCGCCGTACACCGACCCGGCGGGCAACCCCGTGCCGGTGTCGCACTTCAACGGCAAGGGCAAGGCGTGGATCTTCCACGGCGGCACGATGATCCGGGCGACCTGGGAGAAGAAGGGCGAGAACGCCCCCATCAGCTTCGCGCTCCCGGGCGGCAAGGAGCTGACGATCCCGGCCGGCAAGGTCTGGCTGGAGCTGGTCCCCAAGAACGGCGGCTCGGTGACCTTCACCAAGAAGTAGCCCCGACGACAGGGCCTCGACCGCTCGGCGCCGCCGGGCCGGTCGGGGCCCTTCGTCGTTCCCCGCCCGGTTCAGCCCTCCTGGCCGAGCGCGCCGAGCGTACGCCGCAGCGATCCCGCCGACGTCTCGCCGTCCAGCGCGACACCGCGGTCGGCGAGGGACTGGATGCCGGCGAGGATGAACCCGATGGCCGTCTCGACGCGCTCGGCGGCCGCGGTGGTGTCGGTCGCCCCCGAGACCGCCTCGCCCGCTGAGGAGAGGGCGCCGAAGAAGATCTGCGCGAAGGTCCCGACCATGGCCTCGTCGACGTCGTGGCCGCCGGCGGTGAGCACGGTGCGGACGATGTCCTGGACGACGGCGAATGCGGAGCGCTCCTCCTTCTCGCGGTAGCGCTCATACCCGAGGACCGCAGGGCCGTCCTGGATGACGATCCGGCGGTACGACGACGCCTGGACCGCCGCGAGGAAGGACCGCAACCCGGTGAGCGCCTTCTCCCACGGGTCCTTGACGCCCTTCATCTCCTGCTGGATCGCGCGCGCGGTCGACGACTCGACCTTCTCGAAGACCGCCTCGAAGAGGGCCTGCTTCCCGCTGAAGTGGTGGTAGAGCGCGCCCTTGGTGACCTGGGCGCCGGCGACGATGGCGTCGAGCGAGGTGCTGGCGTAGCCGTTGGCGGTGAACAGCTCTTCGGCCACCTCGACGAGCGTGCGCTTGGTCGACGCGGAGTACTGCTGGCGCTTGGTCGCTCCGGGGACCCCGGGCAGGGGCGGGACCTTCGGCACGAGCTTGCTCACAGTCGACTTCGCCACCCGGCCACTGTAGTTGGCGCCCTCGGGTGGGGGTGGTCGGGATCACCCCGTGTCGGGTTTGGCGTACCGGGAGTATGGACCGTACTTTGGGTACGTACTCGTGGTATGCGAGTCGCGATCCCAAGGGGGCAACCATGACCTGGACGACCTACCACAAGCGCGGAGAGATCCTCCGCACCGTGATGGCCGTCGCCGACGAGCGTCGCGACGGTCTGCTGCCGATGGATGTCGACGGCGTCGACGTGAAGTTCGACGACGAGCTCGACCTCCTGGGCGCCCTGCAGCTCAAGTGGCACACCCGCCTCGCCGGCCGGATCGAGCAGGAGCTCGCCGAGCAGCCGATGGACCTCGACGCCGCCGTGATCCGGGCGTGGCACGCCGCCGCGCTCGCGATGCCCGGTGTCCGTGCGATCCTCGACCACTACCGCGCCGAGCCGCTGGACGCCCGCATGGGCGCGGCGATGGCGAAGGCCCACGCGAAGGAGCAGCTGCTCCTGGCGGTGATGGCCGGCAGGGGCGCGTACGCCGACCAGCTGGCCGTGCGGGTCGGCGCCGACATCGAGGCGCGGGCACGGGCGTCGTACCGTCCCGCCACGCCGATCGCCGGGGCGCGCCCGGCCTCGCTGCTCGACCGCATCAAGGCGGTCCTCGCGGCCTGACGCCCGCCCGCGTCCAGCGGCCTCGCCTCGCCCGTCCCGTTCGGGCCCGGACGCTCGCTCGCGCTCGGCCCGGATGCCCGGATCTGCGACACTGGCCGCATGACCGAGGTGCGCGCCGGAATGCTCCTCGTGGCGAGCCCGGAGCTCCACGACCCCAACTTCGTCGACACCGTCGTGCTGCTCATCGACGTCGATGAGAGCGGCGTGCTGGGGGTCGTGCTCAACCGGCCCTCGCCCGTCCCGGTGGCCGACGTCCTCGACCCGTGGGCCGATGCCGTCGCGGTGCCGGACGTGCTCTTCCAGGGCGGCCCCGTGAGCCCCGAGGCCGCGCTGGCG
>NZ_JBFPJR010000062.1:0-6833 GCF_040838215.1 Nocardioides eburneus
GCGGACGGACCGACCTGGCCGACGGGGTCCTCCTCTGCGGCCACCACCACCACCGCGCCCACGACCCGGCCTACGACCTGACCCGGCTTCCCAACGGCGACTACCGATTCCACCGACGAACCTGAGTGGTTCGCGGCCTGAGTACGACGTTCACGCCATGGCGTGACCCCGACGGACGGGCCCTAACCTCAGGTGCCATGGAGTACACCTCGCACCTCGTCTGGCAGGGCTCGACCGCGTCCGGCTACCGTGCCTACTCACGCGAGCACAGGGTCGTCGCCCGACCGGCCACCAGCGAACTCCGGCTGAGTGCCGACGCGCAGTTCCGCGGCGACCCGACCCTTCTCAACCCGGAGCAGCTCGTCGTCATGGCCGCGAGCTCGTGCCAGCTGCTGTCGTTCCTGGCCGTCGCCGCGCGCGCCGGGATCGACGTCGTGGACTACGAGGACGAGGCCACCGGGTTCATGACGGCTGACGGCGACGGCCGGCTCTCACTCACGACCATCGACCTGAGCCCCGTGATCACCGTCGCGCCCGGCATCGATGCCGACGCCGTACGACGCATGGTCGACGAGGCCCACGAGGAGTGCTACATCGCCAACTCGCTCCGTGCCGAGGTGCGGGTCGACGCGGAGGTCGTGACGGCCTGAACCGCCGCGCTTCCGCTCCCCGATGCCGGACCGGCTACTGACCCGAGGCGCTGCTGGCCGTGTCGCAGTGGAACCGCGCAAGCACCCCGCGCTCGCAGTACCGGACCTCGTCGAGGCGCAGCATGTCGCACTCCCCCGCCAGGATCTCGGCCTGGCCGCGCGTGCCGACCTGGAGGACCAGGTCACCGTCGGGGAGCAGGTGGCGGGCGGCGACGCGCAGGCACTCGCGGGCCACGTCGAGCCCGTCCGGACCCCCGTCGATGGCGAGCAGCGGATCCTGCGGGAAGCGACCGGTCTCGGCGCTCGGCACCCACGGCGGGTCGGCGATGACGACCGCGAACCGCTCGTCGACCGTGAGGGCCTCGTCGAGGCGCCCCTCGCGTACGTCGACGAGGCGGCTCAGGCCGGCAGCCTCGGCGTTGCGGCGCGCATAGGCACACGCCACGGGCGAGACGTCGACGCAGACCAGCGGCCGTGGTCGGCGTGCGATGGCGAGCAGTCCGATGTGACCGACGCCGCTGCAGAGCTCGAGCACCGGCCCGGCCGGCGCGTCGGCGATGAGCTCGGCCGCCCAGTGGGACTGCTGGGCGGTCCACGGCCGAGGCTCAAGCACCCGGTCGTCGTACGCGATCTCCAGGCGGTCGAACGCCATCGCCCGTCGCTCGACGCTCGCGGTGGCGGGCTCAGCCACGGCGTGCCCCGGCCGCCGAGAGCGCCTCGTCGAGGTGGGCCACCAGGTCGGCGGGATCGCGGTAGACCGCCGCCGCGCCCGCCTCCCGGAGCTCGGCCTCCCCGAACCCGCCGCACAGCAGTCCGATCGTCGGCACCGACACCCGGTTCGCCGCGATGACGTCCCAGGTCGCGTCGCCGATCATCACCGCCTGCTGTCCCCCGACCTCGTCGAGCGCGGCCTCGAGCAGCTCTGGGTCCGGCTTGGACTCCTCGGCGTCCTCGCTGGTCGTCCAGGCGTCCGCCCGCTCGTCCGCCTCGAGCAGCCGGAGCGCGTGCTCGGCGTGCTTGGGGATGGAGGAGCTGGCGAGGACGACGCGCATCCCGGCGGCGCGCAGCGTGTCGAGCAGGTCGCGGGCGCCGGGCAGCAACCTGGTCTCCTCGATCATCTCGTCGTACGCCGCCTGCCACCGCTCCTGGACGTCGTCGGCGATGCGCTCCGCGGTCTGCTCGTCGGTGACGGCGGGGATGAGCCGGTCTCCGCCCATGCCGATGTGCCGGTGGATCCGCCACACGGGCACCGGGTGGCCGACGCCCGCGAAGGCGCGGCTCCACGCGAGCGCATGGTGGTACGTCGAGTCCAGCAGCGTGCCGTCGATGTCCAGCAGGGCGACCTCGAAGGGATCCATGGCGGGGCGTTACCCCCGACCTGCGGAGCCCATGCCGGCGCCCACGTCAGCGCAGTCTCACGACGAGCCCGCGATCGGGCAGGGTCGGGATCCGGGTGGCGTCGTACGCCGGGGAGGAGAGCACGTCGTACTCCACCTCGGCGAGGACGCCGAGCGTCTCCGCGAGGATCCGCACGGTGAGCGGCTCGCCCGGGCAGCGGTGGCCGCGGCGAGGATCTCCGCCGCCTTGCGGCACGAAGCCGAACGGATCCGGCTCGACGTCGGCGAAGCGCTCGGGGCGGAACTCCTCCGGATCGGCCCACAGCGACGGGTCCCGGTCGGTCCCGACGACATCGAGCACCACCCGGTCGCCCGGGCGCAGCGGTACGCCGTCGATCTCGCCCGCCCGACGGACCCGGCCCGCGAGCGCCGGCACGAACGGGCAGAGCCGACGCACCTCGTGGCCGAAGGCGACCCGCCGCTCGTGCAGACGCCGATCGTCGGCTCCTTCGGCGCCGTCGCGCAGGAGGGTCCGCCACTGCGGGTGCTCGCTCAGTGCCAGCGCCGCGAACGTCCCGGGCCAGGCCACCGCGACCGTCGGCCGCAGCAGATTGAGCAGCTCGACCGCCGCGACCCGCGGGTCCAGGTCACCCCGCGCGGCGATCCGGAGGAGCGGCGTGCCAGGCGCTGGCACCCGGGTGCCGGCGTGCACCTGCGCGATCACCCGTCTGGCCCACGCGTTGCACCGGAGCCGTTCGGCCCAGGCACGCGGGTAGGCCGGACCGGCGGCGCCGAAGCCGTCGACGATGCGCGCGAGCCGGGGTGCCGTCCGGCGCGCCTCGTCCGGGGAGAGATCGACGCCGGCCCAGGCGAGCACGGCGACGCCGTACGCCTCGACCAGCTCGTCGAAGACGACGACCTCGCGACCGCGCGCCGCCTCGAGGCGTCGGCGCAGTGAGGACGCGACCGCCTCGGCGAGCCGGTCGACGCTCTCCTGGCCGAGGATCTCGAGGAACATCTCCTTGCGCCGACGATGCTCCTCGCCGTCGAGCCCGTGGACGGCGCCGTGCCCGAAGAGCAGGTCGGCGAGGGCAGCCGGCACGGCCTTGCGGCGCTCGATCGTGTCGGTGTCATAGAACAGCTGGGCGCCGGCGCGACCGCGGACGACGACCGTACGACGCCCGAGCAGACGATGCTCGAACGCGTCGGCACCGTCCGCCCGCGCACGCTCCTCACCGAGGGCTCGGTAGCCGCGGCGCCACAGCCGGTAGGCGAGGTCGTCGACCGGTGCCACCCCGTGCCCCGTCAGTGGCTCGCCTTGCCGCCCTTGCGGCCGGCTTCCTTCTTCTGCGCGGTCGTTCCGCCCTGCGAGCTGTTGCCGCCCTTCCCCGACTGCTGACCGCCGTGCTTGGAGGAGTCCTTGGCGTTCGCGATCCGCGCCGCGCGCTCCTTCGACATGCCCTTGTCCTTGAGGGCCTCGTACTGCTTCTCGTTCTTCACGTGTGCCGACTTGCCGGGCATCGGGACCTCCTGGGGGTCGGGAAACTCCGTGGCCGAGTGGTACCCACCCGCCAGCCGGATGATCCGGCGCGCGCAGGGCCGGGCCCGCCGGCGCCCGCTCAGCCGACCTGCCGGCCGGTGACCGACGTCGGGGTGATCGCCATGCGCAGCCGACGCGCGCCCTCCGGCCACGGATGCGGCCCCTCCGACGCAGGGGCCGCATAGTCGAAGGTCATCCGGCCGCGCACCAGCACGCTCCAGCCCGTGTGCGTCGCCTCGTCGATGCGGTCGGCCTCGAACGCGACGAGGCTGTCCTCCGTCTCGCGGGCGAGCGAGGAGTACGCCGCCGTCCGGATCTGCACCTCGCGACCGTCCACGCGGTAGTTGACCGGCACGACCGTCGGTCCCTGTGCGCCGGACCAGGCGAGCCGGCCGACGCCGCCGTCGCCGAGCCGGCGCCAGCACTCGTGCTCGTCGAGCTCGGTCAGGTGGCGGGCGCCCTCGGTCGTCATGGAGACAGCGTCTCTCGCCGCTGCGACGAGCGCCAGCCTCCGGACCGCCCGAGCGGCGAGCCCCGGGCGGTTGTAGCCGCGTCAGCCGCGCGTCAGCCGGTCGTCAGTCCTTGACGGCGAGGACCGGGCACGGGGCGTCGAGCAGGATGCGCTGGGCCTGGGTCCCCAGGATCAGCTTGCCGACGGGCGAACGGCGGCGTACGCCGATCACGAGCAGGTCCGCCTGCGTCTCCTCCGCGATCTCGACGAGGTCGTCGGCGGCGCCGACACCGGCGACCGTGTGGCGGATCTCGTAGGCCACGCCGGAGGCGTCGAGCCGCTCACGTGCGGCGGCGAGGTCCGCCTCGGTCTTGCGGACCCACTCCTCGTTGGCCTCCTCGTGCTGGGAGCTGACGATCACCAGCGACAGGTCGCGGAGCCTGGCCTCCTCGACGGCGCGCAGCAGAGCGGCCTCGCCCTCGGGCTTCGCGACGTATCCGACCACGACTCCGGGCATGCTCTCCTCCTGGGCGTCTCGCGTCGAGCGAACCTCCCTGCACCGTACCGCCTGTGGAGGACGGCGGACGCGTCGCGCCGTGACGGGGCACCCTGGGTGCATGCCGCAGCGAACGTCACGGCCGCCGGGGCAGCGGCCGGCGGAGGGGGCCGCGCAGGGGCTCTCCGAGCCTCTCGATCGCGGCCTCGCGCGCATGCTGCGTCAGGCCGTGCTGACCCATGCCACCTCCGAGCGACGCCGGAAGCACCCCGCCGTCCTCCACGTCGGCGCCCCCGGCATGCGCGAGCTGGTCTTCCCGGTCCTGCCCGAGGAGGCGGTCGACGACGCTCTCGGCGCCGACGTGGTGGCCGCGATGCGCCACCGCACGGGCCTCGACCGCCCATTGGTGTGGCTGACCCGCACGGGCGACCTCACGCTCCAGGACGTGGACGCCCGCTGGCTGCGCTCCGCGCGTCAGGCGTACGCCGAGGCGGGACTGCCCCTCGTGTTCGTGGTCGCCAACCGGCACGGCTGGTTCGACCCCCGCTCGGGGCTGCGGCGCGAGTGGAGACGGCTGCGGCCGCGTTCTTGACGCGCAGGACGTGGCCGCTCCGCGGGCCGGCTCAGTCCGGCGCGTCCCAGGTGTGGACCGGGTCACCGGCGTGCATGCGCTCGCGGTAGTCCCTCACGGTCGCCCGCAGGGCTTCCTCGCGCGCCTCGCCTGTCGCGTCGCCACCGCGGGCGCGGACCCTTCGGACCAGCCACTCCGCGCCGTTCATGCCGATGAGGCAGCGCTGCTCGACGATGCCGAGCAGCCGATCGGAGACCTCCTTCTCGACGCCCCACGAGGCGAGGCCGAGCTCGGCGAGCGGCAGCAGCCGGCGCAGCACGATCTCGGTGGCGGGCGCTTGCCCCAGACCGGGCCAGAACAGCTGCGCGTCGATGCCGAAGCGCGCCGCCGCGTGGAAGTTCTCCTCCGCCACGCTGAACGACATCGCCGACCACAACGGCCGCGGCCCGCGCGCGAGCGCCCGGACCAGGCCGAAGTAGAACGCCGCGTTCGCCATGGTGTCCACGACGGTCGGGCCGGCGGCCAGCACGCGGTTCTCCACCCGGAGGTGGGGCAGGTCCTCGCCGCCGGCGCCGCGCACGACGTCGTACACCGGTCGGTTCCAGCGGTAGACCGTGCCGTTGTGGAGCCGGAGCTCCTGCAGCGCCGGTGTGCCGCCCGCGTCCAGCACCGCCACCGGGTCCTCCTCCTCGAGCACGGGCAGCAACGGCGGGAAGTAGCGGACGTTCTCCTCGAACAGGTCGAAGACCGAGGTGATCCAGCGCTCCCCGAACCAGACGCGCGGTCGCACGCCCTGGACCTTGAGCTCCTCGCTGCGCGTGTCCGTCGCCTGCTCGAAGAGCGGGATGCGGGTCTCGCGCCACAGCTCCTTGCCCAGGAGGTAGGGAGCGTTGGCGCCGATAGCGACCTGGACCGCGGCGATCGCCTGCGAGGCGTTCCAGTAGGCCGCGAACTCCTCCGGACGGACCTGGACGTGGAACTGCGTGCTGGTGCACGCGGCCTCGGGCATGATCGAGTCGGCCGTGGTCTGCAGCCGCTCCCGGCCGCCGATCGAGATCACGATGTCCTCGCCACGGGCGCGGAGCACCTGGTCGTTGATGAGCTGGTAGCGCGGGTTGGCGCTGATCGTGTCGCCCCCGAGGTGGCCCTCGCGCAGCGTCGGCAGGATGCCGATCATCAGCAGGTGGGCACCGACCGCGGCCGACCGCTCCTCGGCGTGGTTGAGGCTCGCCCGCAACCGGTCCTCGAAGGCCGTCAGACCGCCGTCACGCAACCGGGCCGGCGGCACGTTGATCTCGATGTTGAACTGACCGAGCTCGGTCTGGAAGTCCTCGTCGGCGATCGCCGCGAGCGCCTCGGCGTTCTTGAGCGCGGGGTCACCGACCTCGTCGGTGAGGTTCAGCTCCACCTCGAGCCCCGTCATCGGGTCCGCGGCCTCGAACCGCTCCTCACGGAGCATCCGAGCGAACACGTCGAGGTTGCGGCGCACCTTCTCGCGATAGCGGGTGCGGTCCTCCCTCGTGAACTCCTGCTGCTCGACCTCGTCTCCCATAGCCCCAACCTAGGGACGCGCGCCGGCCAGCGGAACGGTCCCGTCGAAAGACGTCATGCGACACCCTCCCAGGTCCGCGCCGTCCGCAGGACGAGGTCGTCGACCACGCCCTCCACGCTCCACGGATCGGGCGCTGGTCGTGCCAACTTCGCCTGGTATGGCGGCGTCCACTCGGTCAGCTACAGCGTGATGTCGCCCTACATCATGGCCGGGCTCGGCGTGCGGACGACGATGAT
>NZ_JBFPJR010000063.1:0-6757 GCF_040838215.1 Nocardioides eburneus
TCTGTAGGAGGCGCCGTAGAGCCCCAGTCGGCCGTCGCTCCAGGGGCGGGCCCGCGACATGGCCCGGGCTCAGCGCCAGCCGAGCTCGGGCGCGACGTAGCGCAGGATGCTGTCGAGCACGTGGGCGTTGTAGTCGACGCCGAGCTGGTTCGGCACGGTGAGCAGCAGCGTGTCGGCCGCGGCAATGGCCTCGTCCTCGGCGAGCTGCTCGACGAGGCGGTCCGGCTCGGCGGCGTAGGACCGGCCGAAGACGGCGCGCGTCTTGGCGTCGATGTTGCCGAACTGGTCGTCGCGGTCGCCCTCGAGGCCGAAGTACATCCGGTCGGTGTCGTTGACCAGGGCGAAGATGCTGCGGCTGACCGAGACGCGCGGCTCCCGGGTGTGGCCGGCAGCCTTCCAGGCCTCGCGGTAGGCCTCGATCTGCTTGCGCTGCTGGACGTGGAGCGGCTCGCCGGTCTCGTCGTCCTTCAGCGTCGAGCTCTGCAGGTTCATCCCGAGCTCGGCCGCCCACTCGGCGGTCTTGTTGGAGCCGGCGCCCCACCAGATCCGGTCGCGCAGGGTCTCCGAGTGCGGTTCGAGGCGCAGCAGGCCGGGCGGGTTCGGGAACATCGGGCGCGGGTTGGGCTCGGCGAAACCGTCGCCCTGCAGGAGCTGGAGGAAGACCTCGGTGTGGCGCCGCGCCATGTCGGCGTCGGTCATCCCCTCCGGCGGCTCGTAGCCGAAGTAGCGGTAGCCCTCGACCACCTGCTCCGGTGACCCGCGGCTGATGCCGAGCTGGAGCCGCTCGCCGGCGATCAGGTCGGCCGCGCTCGCGTCCTCGATCATGTAGAGCGGGTTCTCGTAGCGCATGTCGATGACGCCGGTGCCGATCTCGATCCGCGACGTGCGCGCGCCGATCGCCGCCAGCAGCGGGAACGGCGAGGAGAGCTGGCGGGCGAAGTGGTGCACCCGGAAGTAGGCGCCGTCGACCCCCAGCTCCTCGGCCGCGACCGCGAGGTCGATGGATTGGTGGAGCACGTCGGCCGCCGACCGCGTCTGCGACTGCGGCGAGGGCGTCCAGTGCCCGAAGGACAAGAACCCGATCTTCTTCACGGCTGGTTCAACAATCAACCATCATCGGCGATTCCCCGGACGCAGGAAATGCGGCGCCCACGAAAGCCCACCCTCACCCGCGCAGGCCGAAGTCCTCGTCGCGGTACTCCCCCGGCGAGCGGGTGCGCTCGGCGCTCTGAGCCGCCTCCTCCTCCCGGTGACGGAGCTCGACGCGACGGATCTTGCCGGAGATCGTCTTCGGCAGCTCGAAGAACTCCAACCGACGCACGCGGAGGTACGGCGGCAGCTTCTCACGCGCGAAGGCGAGGATGTCCCGCGCCGTGTCGGCGGTCGGCTCGTGGCCGGGCGCGAGCGCGACGTACGCCTTGGGGACGGCGAGCCGGACCTCGTCCGGCGCGGGCACGACCGCCGCCTCGGCGACGGCCGGGTGCTCGATCAGGACGCTCTCGAGCTCGAAGGGGCTGACCTTGTAGTCGCTCGCCTTGAAGACGTCGTCGGTGCGGCCGATGTAGGTGATGGCGCCCTGCTCGTCGCGGGAGGCGACGTCGCCGGTGTGGTAGTAGCCGCCCGCCATCGCCTGCGCGTTGCGCAGCTCGTCGCCCTGGTAACCGGTCATGAGCGTGAGCGGGCGCCCGGTCGGGCCCTCCAGTGCGAGGCAGATCTCACCCTCACCGGCCCCCTCGACGAGCTCGCCGGTGGCGGGGTCGACCAGCACGACGGGTACGCCGGGCAGCGGCCGTCCCATCGAGCCGGGCACCACTGGCTGGCCGGGCGTGTTCGCCACGGACGCGGTGCACTCCGTCTGGCCGAAGCCGTCGCGGATGGTGAGCCCCCAGTGGCGCTCGACCTGGCTGATGACCTCCGGGTTGAGCGGCTCCCCCGCCCCGATCGCCTCGCGGAGCGCGGCCGGCCGGCCACCCAGGTCGGCGTTGATGAGCATCCGCCACACGGTCGGCGGCGCGCAGAACGTCGTCACCTGCTCCTTCTCGAGCTGGTCGAGCAGAGCGCTCGCGTCGAAGCGGGCGTAGTTGTAGACCAGCACCGTCGCCTCGGCGAGCCAGGGGGCGAAGAAGTTTGACCAGGCGTGCTTCGCCCACCCCGGCGAGGAGATGTTGAGGTGGACGTCACCGGGCTCGAGGCCGAGCCAGTACATCGTGGAGAGGTGGCCGACCGGATAGCTGACGTGGGTGTGCTCGACCAGCTTCGGCCGGCTCGTCGTCCCGGAGGTGAAGTAGAGCAGAAGCCGGTCGGACGAGGCGTTGCCCGGGTGGTCGAGGCGCGGCGCCTCGCCGGCGTACGCCTCCGCATAGTCGACCCAGCCCGGCGCCCCGCCGACCGCGACACGGGCGTAGGAGCCCGGAACCTCCTCGAACTTCGCGACGTCGGCCGCGTTGGCGATCACCGCCTTCGCGCCGCCGCGGGCGAGGCGGTCGACGAGCTCGGCCGGCCCGACGGCGGTGGTGGTCGGCATGATGACCGCACCCAGCTTGATCACCGCGAGCATCGACTCCCACAGCTCCACCTGGTTGCCGAGCATGATGACGACGCTGTCGCCGCGGCCGACACCCTGGTCGCGGAGGAGGCCGGCGACGCGGTCGGAGCGGGTGGCCAGCTCGTCGAAGGTGTACGACGCCCGGGTCCCGTCCTCCTCGACGATGACGAGACCGGGACGGTCGTTGCCGCGGGCGTAGGCGTCGAACCAGTCGTGCGCGAAGTTGAAGCGCTCCCCCACGTCCGGCCAGCGGAAGGTGGCGACGGCCTCGTCGTACGACGTCCGGAGTCGGATCAGCTCATCGCGTGCGGCGCGGAGGGAGGTGGTGGCGGGACTCTCGGTCATGCCCCATCACTACACCAATCGTGGTGCGTGTCACACCCGGGGCCACCCGATCGCGGACCGCGTGTCGCACGGCAGAATGCCCGCCATGACGAGGATGGCCCTGCCCAACGGAAGCCCCGAGGTCCACGAGACGGCGTACGTCGCTCCCGGCGCCGCCCTCGTCGGAGCGGTGGCCCTGCACGCCCGCTCCGGGGTGTGGTTCAACGCCGTGCTCCGCGCCGACAGCGAGCCGATCGTCCTCGGGGAGGGGTCGAACCTGCAGGACCTCGTCGCCTGCCATGCCGACCCGGGCTTCCCGCTGACGGTGGGCGCCGGCGTCTCCGTCGGTCACAGCGCCGTCCTGCACGGCTGCACGATCGAGGACGACGTGCTCGTCGGCATGCACGCGACCGTGATGAACGGCGCGGTCGTCGGACGGGAGTCGATCATCGCCGCGGGGGCGCTCGTCACCGAGGGCACGGTGGTCCCGCCGCGGTCGCTCGTCGCCGGTGTCCCGGGCAAGGTACGACGTGCGATCAGCGACGACGAGGCCGCGCTGATCCGGCTGAACGCCGAGCACTACCGCGAGCGGGCCCGGACGTACGCCGGCCTTTGAGCCGGCTCCCGAGCCGATGCAGGATGCCGGCGTCGGGCCGAGCTCGCTGCGCTGTGAGGCGGGTGCCGCCCTCCCCGATCAGGGGCTCATGCCCCAAATCGGGGACGGGAAGGGCGTGTTGTCCGCAGACTGTCGGTGCGCGCTCCTAGCGTGATGTGCGGGAGCAACCCGAGGGGGAACCATGTGGGACACCGTCGACGACCAACCCGGTCCATCGTCCGATCATCTGTCGCACGACCTGCCGTGCCCGTGGTGCGGACACGCCGGTCACTACTACCTGCCGTGTGACGTCGCCTGCGGCTGCCGTGGTCGGGTGATGCCCGGCGCCTTCGAGCCTGGCCGCACGGTCGCCGTCGCCGGCTGACCCGACGCGTGACCGCGCGCTCGTCGATCGCGACGGCAACCCCGTGCAGCTCGTCCCGGAGGCGGCCGGAGCCGGCGGGACCGACAGCGACGGTGCAGCTCAGGGCGCGACTCAGTAGGTGAGCCGCACCTTGATGGCCGTCCGCTCGTCCATCGCGCGATAGCCCTCGGCGGCCTTCTCGACCGGCAGTGTCTGGTCGAAGACCAGACCCGGGTTGATCCGGCCCTGCTGGACGAGGTCGAGCAGCTCGGGCAGGTAGCGGCGGACCGGCGCCATGCCGCCCTTGAGGCCCACGTTCTTGTCGAAGAGCACCCGGATCGGCACCTCGATGCCGTGCGGGACGCCGACGAACCCGACCGTGGCGCCGGCCCGCGCGACGGCGAGTGCGGTCCGCATCGCCTGGTCGGTGCCGACGCACTCGAGCACGTAGTCGGCCCCCACTCCCCCGGTGATCTCCGCGATCGCGGCCTCGCCCTCGGCGCCGCGAGCCGCGACGACGTCGGTCGCGCCGAACGTGCGGGCGAGCTCCTGGCGGGGCTCGTGGCGCGACATCGCGACCACCCGCTCGGCGCCGAGCACGGAGGCGGCCAGGACGCCGCAGAGCCCGACGGCGCCGTCGCCGACGACGACGGCGGTGCCGCCCGGCCTGGTCGTCGACATGCCCGACATGATCGCGGCGTGCCACCCGGTCGCCATGACGTCGGTGAGTGTCAGCAGGTCCGGGAGCTGGGCGTCGTCGGGCGCGTCCTCGAGCTTCACCAGCGATCCGTCGGCGTGGTTCACGAGGGCGTACTCGCCCTGGCCGCTCACCGTGAACCCGCGGTCGACGCAGGCGGACTGGTAGCCCGCGACGCAGGCCGGGCAGGTGTTGTCGCAATGGTCGAACGGCACGATGACGTGGTCGCCGGGCGCCACCGTGGTGACCTCGGCACCGACCGCCTCGACGATGCCGAGGCACTCGTGGCCGATCGTGCGCGGCGAGGTGATCTCGCCGTTCTCGCCGCGGTAGTTCCACAGGTCGGAGCCGCAGATGCAGGACGCGGTGACCTTCACGACGGCGTCCGTCGGGCGGGTGATGACCGGGTCGGGGACCTCGGTGTAGCGGATGTCCTTGAGGCCGTGGATGGTCGTGGCGAGCATGGTTCGATCCTGTCATCGGCGTACGCTGTCCCAGGCACCGGCTCCCCCGGCCCCCTCGCGGGTGTGAGCCTCACCGCCTGGGATCCGCATGACGCCGGACGTCCGCCGCGGGTTCGGCGACACTCGATCGGCGCGTCGCAGAGTTGCTCTATCTCACATATGAGATACGGTGGTGAGCCATGAGCGAGGGATACAAAGGCCGCATCGGCAACCTCATCCGGGATGCTCGCAAGCACCGCGGCCTGACCCAGGCCCAACTGGCGGAGCGTCTCGGGACCAGCCAGAGCGCGATCAACCGGATCGAGAAGGGCCAGCAGAACCTCTCCTTGGAGATGATCGCGCGGATCAGCGCTGCCGTCGACTCCTCGATCGTCGACTTCGGGGTGGGCCCCACCCACCTGCGCGTCACCGGACCGACCACGCTGTCCGGCGAGATCGACGTCAAGACGTCGAAGAACGCCGGCGTCGCGCTGTTGTGCGCCTCTCTGCTCAACCGTGGCCGCACGACCCTGCGCAAGGTCGCGCGCATCGAGGAGGTCAACCGCCTGCTGGAGGTCCTGGGTTCGCTCGGCGTCCAGACCCGCTGGCTCAACGAGGACAACGACCTCGAGATCATCCCGCCCAAGGAGCTGCGCCTCGACAACGTGGACGAGGCCGCCGCCCGGCGTACGCGCTCGGTGATCATGTTCCTCGGCCCGCTGCTGCACCGCTCCGACGCGTTCGAACTCCCGTACGCCGGCGGCTGCCAGCTCGGCACCCGCACCGTCGAGCCCCACATGGCGGCCCTGCGGCCCTTCGGCCTCGAGGTCAAGGCCACCGACGGCTCCTACCACGCCAACGTCGACCGGGCGGTCCAGCCCGGCCGACCGATCGTCCTGACCGAGCGGGGTGACACGGTCACGGAGAACGCGCTGATGGCGGCGGCCCTCCACACCGGGACGACGGTGATCCGCAACGCCTCGTCCAACTACATGGTCCAGGACCTCTGCTTCTACCTGCAGAAGCTCGGTGTCCGCGTCGAGGGCATCGGCACCACCACGCTCACCGTGACGGGCTGCGAGTCGATCGACGTCGATGTGGACTACGCGCCCTCCGAGGACCCGATCGAGGCGATGTCGCTGCTCGCCGCCGCGATCGTCACCGACTCCGAGATCACCATCCGCCGGGTGCCGATCGAGTTCCTCGAGATCGAGCTCGCGACACTCGAGGAGATGGGCTTCGTCTACGACCGGTCCGAGGAGTACGTCGCCCGCAACGGCAAGACCCGCCTGGTCGACATCACCACGCGCCACTCGGTCCTGCACGCGCCGCTCGACAAGATCCACCCGATGCCGTTCCCCGGCCTCAACATCGACAACCTGCCGTTCTTCGCGGTCATCGCCGCGGTCGCGTCGGGCCAGACGCTGCTGCACGACTGGGTCTATGAGAACCGCGCGATCTACCTCACCGAGCTCAACAAGCTCGGTGCGCAGGTGAAGCTCCTCGACCCGCACCGGGTGATGATCGAGGGCCCGACCCACTTCTCCGGCGCGGAGATCGTCTGTCCGCCGGCGCTGCGTCCCGCCGTCGTCGTCCTGCTCGCGATGCTCGCCTCCAAAGGCACCTCGGTCCTGCGCAGCACCTACGTCATCGCCCGGGGCTACGAGGACCTCGCCGAGCGGCTCAACCAGCTCGGCGCCACCATCACGCCGTTCCGCGACATCTAAAGGCACGCCGAGTCGGCGCGGATGGTGGGAACGCTCCACCCATCCGCGCCGACTCGACAGGT